>NZ_JBEZLM010000026.1:14032-104060 GCF_040652095.1 Streptomyces sp. NPDC048290 | reverse complement strand
ACACCAGGGCCGACTCCCATCCCCCCAACCCCCTCCGCCGTAACGGAATCTCGTCATCCACTTTCGACCAATCGAAGACGAACCGTGACGGATCAAGTGCGCAATGTGATGTGCTGGGACCGAATCCACACGGGAACCCCACGCGGGAACCCACGCGGACGCGCACACGGGGGCAGAGGGAGGGGAGCATGGCGCCGGAACACATCCGCCGCTGGGAGTCGGGAGCACAGGCACACGCGGTGTCCGACCCCTTCGGCCCAGGCCCGGTCCCCTGGCTGCGCGGCAGCGAGCCCCGCTTCGACGCCACCGGCTGGTACGTGGACCGGGGCGCGGGCACAGACGCCCACGCCCGGCACCCGCCCCAACCCCAACCCCACCCCACCGGCGCCACCATCACCGCCGCCGACGACATCCGCCGTCAGATCAAGGGCTTCGCCTCCACCGGCGCGGTCGCCCCCGGCGAGGCCGTCGACTTCCACATCACCGTGGACCCGCCCCAGGAATTCGTCGTCGACATCTACCGCATCGGCCACTACGCCGGTGAGGGCGCCAAGAAGATCACCACCAGCCCCCGGCTCGCCGGCATCGTGCAGCCCCCGCCGCTGGCCGCCGACCGCACCGTCTCCTGCCACCACTGGTGGCTGTCCTGGCGGCTCCAGATCCCCTCCCACTGGAGCATCGGCGCGTATGTCGCCGTGCTGACCACCACCGACGGACACCGCTCGCACATCCCCTTCACCGTCCGCGACGGCCACCCCGCCGATCTGCTGCTGGTGCTGCCGGACATCACCTGGCAGGCGTACAACCTCTATCCGGACGACGGCCGCAGCGGCGCCAGCCTCTCCCACGCCTGGGACGACGACGGACGGCTGCTCGGCGAGCCCGACGCGGCGACCACCGTCTCCTTCGACCGCCCCTACGCGGGCGCCGGACTGCCCCCGCACGCGGGCCACGCCCACGACGTCATCCGCTGGGCCGAGCGCTACGGCTACGACCTCGCCTACGCCCACGCCAGCGATCTGCACGCCGGCCGGATCGACCCCACCCGCTACCGGGGGCTGGTCTTCCCCGGCCACGACGAGTACTGGTCGGCGGCCATGCGCCGGACCGTCGACCAGGCCCGCGACGGCGGCACGTCCCTCGTCTTCCTCTCCGCCCACACCCTGTACTGGCAGGTGGAGTTGGCCGCGTCCCCGTTCGGGGTCCCCGACCGGCTGCTGACCTGCCGCAAACGCAAGGGCCCCGGCCGCCCGGCGCTCTGGCGGGAGATCGACCGCGCCGAACAGCTCACCGTCGGCATCCAGTACGCGGGCCGGGTGCCCGAGCCGTCCCCGCTGATCGTGCGCAACGCCGGGCACTGGCTCTGGGAGGCGACCGGCGCCCACGAGGGCGACGAACTGCGCGATCTGGTCGCCGCCGAGGCCGACCGCTACTTCCCGCGCACCCCGCTCCCCGCCCACGAGGAACGCACCCTGCTCGCCCACTCCCCGTACACCGACGCCGACGGCGTCCGCCGCCACCAGGAGACCTCGCTCTACCGCGCCCCCTCCGGCGCCCTGGTCTTCGCGTCCGGCACATCCGCCTGGTCCCCGGCCCTGGACCGCCCCGGCCATGTCGACCCCCGCATCCAGCGCGCCACCGCCAACCTCCTCGACCGGATCTGCAAACGGGACTGACCCGCCCCTCGCCCCGGCACACACCCCCCGATCCACCCCATCCACCCCATACGCGAGAATCGACCCCCGGAGGAACCCTCAGAGGAACCCCCACACGACCCCCACCCGGTCCCCTTGGCCAGAAGGACGGCGAACCACCGTGTCCGGATTCGTAGAAAAACCCGAGCCGCGCCAGATTCCGGGCCTAGTGCACCTGCACACCGGCAAGGTGCGCGAGCTGTACCGGAACGGGGACGGCGACCTCGTGATGGTCGCCAGCGACCGGATCTCCGCCTACGACTGGGTACTGCCGACCGAGATCCCCGACAAGGGCCGCATTCTCACCCGGCTCTCGCTCTGGTGGTTCGACCAGTTCACCGACCTGATCCCGAACCACGTCCTCGGCACCGATCTCCCGCCCGGCGCCCCCGGCGACTGGACCGGCCGCACCCTGATCTGCAAGTCCCTGCGCATGATCCCGGTCGAGGCCGTCGCCCGCGGCTATCTCACCGGCTCCGGCCTCGCCGAGTACCAGCAGTCCCGTACGGTCTGCGGCCTCGCCCTCCCCGAGGGCCTGAGCGACGGCAGCGAACTGCCCGCCCCGATCTTCACCCCGGCCACCAAGGCCGCCGTCGGCGAGCACGACGAGAACGTGTCGTACGAGGAGGTCGTCCGCCAGGTCGGCGCCGACACGGCCGCCGAGCTGCGCCGGGCGACCCTGGCGATCTACGCCCGCGCCCGCGACATCGCCCGCGAACGCGGGATCATCCTGGCCGACACCAAGTTCGAGTTCGGCTACGACGGGGAGACCCTGGTCGTCGCCGACGAGGTGCTCACGCCCGACTCGTCCCGCTTCTGGCCGGCCGAGCAGTGGCAGCCGGGCCGTGCCCAGCCGTCGTACGACAAGCAGTTCGTGCGGGACTGGCTGACCTCGGCGGAGTCCGGCTGGGACCGCCGCAGCGAGCAGCCCCCGCCGCCGCTGCCCCAGCACATCGTCGACGCGACCCGCGCCAAGTATGTGGAGGCGTACGAGCGGCTGACCGGTCTGCGCTGGAGCTGACGACATGAGAAAGCCCCCGGTGGGAACCGGGGGCTTTCTCATCTGGAGCGGACGACGAGGTTCGAACTCGCGACCTCAACCTTGGCAAGGTTGCGCTCTACCAACTGAGCTACGTCCGCATCGCGCTACGGCGTGGGAACGCCCCGGCGCGAGAGCAACTATACCCAACCCCGCTCCCGGGCGAGCCGGACCGCCGCATGCCGGTTCTCCGCCCCGAGCTTGGACACGGCCGACGAGAGATAGTTGCGCACGGTCCCCTGGGAGAGCGCGGCCCGCTCGGCGATCTCCGCGACCGGCGCCCCGTCGGCGGCCAGTTCCAGCACCTCCGCCTCCCGCGCGGTCAGCGGCGAGTCCCCGGCGGAGATCGCGTCGGCGGCCAACTCGGGGTCGACATACCGGTTTCCGTCCTGCACGGTCCGGATGATCTCGGCGAGCCGCTGGGCGCTCACCGTCTTCGGCACGAACCCCCGCACACCCGCCGCCAGCGCCCGCTTCAGATGCCCCGGACGGCCGTGGCTGGTGACGATCAGCACCTGGCAGCCGGGCAGCTCGGTCCGCAGCCATGTGGCGACCTTCACACCGTCGGCGCCGGGCATCTGGAGGTCCAGCACCGCCACATCGGGCCGGTGGGCCCGTGCCATCGCCAGCGCCTCCGGTCCACTCGCCGCCTCGGCGACGATCACCAGATCGTCCTCCAGCGACAGCAGCGCGGCCAGCGCTCCCCGGATCAGATGCTCGTCGTCCGCGAGCAGCACCCTGACCATTACCCGACGCCCTCCGCCCTACGACCCCGCGACCCGTCACCGACACCCATCAGTACCCCACCCCTCACAG
This sequence comes from Streptomyces sp. NPDC048290, assembly GCF_040652095.1. Classification (NCBI taxonomy): domain Bacteria; kingdom Bacillati; phylum Actinomycetota; class Actinomycetes; order Kitasatosporales; family Streptomycetaceae; genus Streptomyces; species Streptomyces sp. NPDC048290. Next base: position 100,511 of record NZ_JBEZLM010000026.1, on the reverse strand, counting down.
CCCACGGCCCCCATGACCCACGTACCCCACGCTTCACGACCCGGAGACCTGGGGACCTGGAGATCCGTAGATCCGTAGATCCGGAGACCCGGAGACCCCTTAGACCCGTAGATCCACAGACCCTGTAGATCCACGGACCCACGAGCGCCAAAGGCCCTACAGACCCCACTGACCCCACTGACCCCACAGACCCGCCCCACCCCGTCACGCCACGACCTCGCCCACCCCGTCCGCCGCCACCGGCGTCCCCAGCGGCACCTCCGCCAGCAGCCGGAAACGGTCCCCGCCCACCGGCCCCGCCTCCAGCGTCCCGCCCACCGCCGTCAGCCGCTCCCGCAGCCCGGCGAGCCCGGAACCCCCGCCCGGCGGATGCGGCCCGGCCCCCTCGCCGCCCGCCTTCCGCAGCAGCCCGGACCCGGCGGACCCGCGCCGCCGCGCCGCCACCCCGTCGTTCTCCACGGTCAGCGCCACGAACCCCTCCCGCACCCGCAGGCTCACCCCGCACCGCGCGGCGTCCCCGTGCCGCAGCACATTGGTGGTGGCCTCGCGGACCACCCAGGCCAGCGCCGACTGCACCTCGGCGGGCAGCCCGCCCGCCAGCGCCTCCCCGCGCACCTCGCACGCGATCCCGGCCGCGGTGAGCACCCCTTGCGCACCGGAGAGTTCCACGCCCAGCTCCGCCTCCCGGTAGCCGCGGACCACATCGCGCACCTCGCGCTGCGACTCATGGGCGATCCGCTGCACCTCGATCATCTGCTCGACGGCCTCCGGCCGCCCGCGCCGGGTCAGCTGTACCGCCAGCTCGCTCTTGAGGGCGATCACCGCCAGATTGCGGCCCATCACATCGTGCAGATCCCGGCCGAACCGCAGCCGCTCCTCGGCCACCGCGAGCCGGGTCCGGTTCTCGCGGGCCGCGTCGAGTTCGTAGACCGCGTTCAGCAGCCAGACGGAGAAATAGGAGGTGGCGGCCAGGAACGTACCGCCGAGCAGGGTGCCCACGGAGGCCACCAGCGCGGCCTCGACGGAGGCGCCGAACGCCAGCGACCCCACGACCACGATCCCGGTGAACGCGACCACCAGATACACGCTCTGCCGCCGGTCGCGCAGGGCGATGGTCAGTGAGCCGATACCGAAGATCAGCACTCCGCCGACCACCGCCCCCAAGGTGGCCTTGACCTCCTCGCCGTCCGCCTGCTGGGCGAGCACCAGACAGCCGCCCGCGACCAGCACGGTCACCACCCCGAGCAGCCACATCAGCCGCACCGGCCGGGGCCCGGTCCCCACCACCCAGTCCAGCGCCCGTGAGCTGTTCACCGCGCACAGCACGGTGTGGACGACGACTATCCCGAGCGCCCAGGCCCCCGCCGGAGGTCCCGGCACCGCGAACAGCGGCAGCCCGAACAGCAGGATCTCCATCCCGACGAACAGATGGAACGACCACCGCGTGTAGACCTCGACCTTCGCCGGTGTGCTCTTGCCGCGCCACCAGCCCGTTGGCCTGTCCATGTCCTGCGTCCCTCGCGGTAGATCGTCATACGGGCCGATGCCCCCGCCGAACCCCCTCGGCACCGGCACCGGCACCGGCACCGGCACCGGTCTCAGCGCCGCGGCTCCCACCGGAACCACCGCCGTACAGCAAACACTGACAGAACGGTCCAGGCCAGTGCGGTGGCCACGGCCGCCAGGACCTCGCCGCCGGACAGCGCGCCCGTCCAGCCGCCCCGGATCAGCGTCACCACCGGCGACAGCGGCAGCAGCTCGCACACCGCGGCGACCCGGTCCGGCAGCACCTCCAGCGGGACCGTGACCCCGGAGCCGAGCATCGACACGAACAGCAGCGGCAGACTGGTGACCTGCGCGCTCTCCGCAGTCCTGGTCCAGGACGCGGTCACCGCGCCCAGCGCCGCGCACAGCACGAGACCGAGCAGCACACCGAGGATCGTCAGCGGCAGCGCGCGGGGCGCGTCCATGTCGAGCAGCAGCGCGCACCCGGCCGCCAGCAGCACCGACTGGCCGACGCCGATCGCCAGCGACGGCAGCGCGGCCCCGACCAGGATCTCGTTGTCCCGCAGCTCCCCGGTGCGCAGCCGCTTCAGCACCAGCTCCTCGCGGCGCACCACATACACCCCGGTCAGCGCGGCGTACACGGCGAACAGCAGGGACAGGGCGATGGCGGCGGGCAGCAGCATGGTGCCGACGTCGAGGCCATGCTCCTCCAGGTTCATCTCCCCGGCGGCGGTGCGCAGGCTGAACGGCACCACCAGCGGCACGAACACGGCCGTCACCAGCGTGGCCCGGCTGCGTCCGAGCAGGGTCAGCTCGGCCCGTGCGAGCGCGCCTAGCCGCCCGGCCACGGTGGTCGAACCGCCCCTGCGGTCCTCGTCGGTCTTCATGGTCGTGGCGCTCATCGCCCTGCCCCCGCCCTCGTCGCTCCGCTGGTCCTGGTCGTCGTCCCGGTCATCGGGCCACCCCCGTCCTGGTCCGCTCACCGGCGGTCCGCTCCGCCTCCGCGCGCCCCGCGATCCCGAGGAACGCCTCCTCCAGCGAGGCCGAGCGCACATCCAGCCGGCGCAGCTCGACCCCGGCCCGCGCGGCCCACACCAGCACTCCGGTGGCCGCCCGCTGAAGATCCATGGTCAGCAGCCGTACGACGCCCCCGTGCATCTCGTGCCCGGTCACGCCCAGCTCGCCGAGCGGCGGCAGATCGCCGACGAAGTAGCCCTCGGGCAGCTGGAAGGAGATCCGGGACGGCTGGGCGGCGGTCACCTCGGCCGGGGTGCCGGTGGCCGCGATCTGCCCCTTGTGCATGATCGCCAGCCGGTCGGCGAGGGACTCGGCCTCCTCCAGGTAGTGCGTGGTCAGCAGCACGGTGGTGCCGGTGTCCCGCAGCGAGGAGACCAGCTCCCAGGTGTCCCGGCGGCCCTCGGCGTCCAGTCCGGTGGTGGGCTCGTCCAGGTACAGCACCTCGGGGCGGCCGAGCAGCGCCAGCGCCAGGTCCAGCCGCCGCCGCTCACCGCCGGACAGCTGCTTGACCCGGACGTCCCCCTTGTCGGCCAGTCCGACCAGCCCGAGCGCCTCCCGCTGCGGCCGGGCCCCGCTGACACAGCCCGCCCACATCCGGACCGTCTCGGCCACGGTCAGCTCGGACGGGAAGCCGCCCTCCTGGAGCATCACCCCGGTGCGCGGCCGTACGGCGTCCCGCTCGCGGTAGGGGTCACGGCCGAGGACGCGGACCTGTCCGCCGCTCGGCTCGGCGAGCCCCTCCAGCAGCTCCACGGTGGAGGTCTTGCCCGCCCCGTTGGTGCCCAGCAGCGCGAAGATCTCGCCCCGGCCGACGGAGAACGTGATCCCCCGGACCGCTTCGAACCCGCCCCCGTACACCCGTCGCAGCCCGGTGACCTCGATCACGTGCTCGTTGGTTTCCATGACGCCAGCCTCCCGGCGACCGGGGCGGTCCGGCAGTGCGTGCTGTCATCGGCCGACATGACAAATGTCAGGGGGAAGCCATCCAGCCACAGGCAGGGCTCATGAAAAAACCCCCGGTGAGAACCGGGGGTTTCAACTGGAGCGGACGACGAGGCTCGAACTCGCGACCTCAACCTTGGCAAGGTTGCGCTCTACCAACTGAGCTACGTCCGCATTGCCTCCGACCGGCTTTCACCGATCGGCGCGAGCACCACCCTACCTGATCCAAAGGACCGGTCAGGACGGTGATGCAGAGCGGGTGACAGGGATCGCACACTGCGCCTTCCCCCTGGAAGGGGGATGTTCTACTACTGAACTACACCCGCACAACCTGCTGAGCTGGGCTTTTCCGCCCCGCTCGGTGGCGTGCTCCAGACACTAACTGATCAGCAGGGGGGTAACGCAAGTCGGTTGCGCCCAGGGCCCGCTGACGGACCCTGAGGACACCCCGTTCGGCTCCGCACGCCCCGGCCGGCCGGGGCGAGACGGGTCAGCGGGCGGCGGCGAACGCCTCGTAGACCTTCTTGGGGATACGGCCCCGGGCCGGTACGTCCATCTTGTTCGCCTGGGCCCAGGCGCGGACCGCGGCGGGGTCGGGAGCGACCTCGGTCTGCTTGAACGCCCGGCCCGACTTCGACCGCTTGCGGCCCGCGTCCACGTACGGCGCGAGCGCCTTACGCAGTTTCTTGGCATTGGCTTCATTCAGGTCGATCTCGTACGACTTGCCGTCGAGTCCGAAGGCGATCGTTTCCGCCGCTTCCGAGCCGTCGATGTCGTCAAAGAGCGTGACCACGACCTTCTGCGCCACGAATATCGGTCCCTTCGTGCGGCACGTTGCCTTTTAATTTCTACAGTGCCTGACAATGTATTGCGAGGCTTGACTAAATCCTTCCGCGTGTCCGAACGCAATAGGTTTCGGGTGTCGATCCGGGATCTTTCGCGGAAATTTTCGCGATCAGCGCCTCCCGCCCGGGGCCGTGAGCACGGTCACGTAGGTTCCTACAAGTCGACGCGCGTAGAAATTTTGTGCCGGTAGTCTGAAGCCAACCAGCAGGGACCAGCTCAGCACCACACACCGGGAGTGCCCGTGGCACGCGTCGTAGTCGACGTCATGCTCAAGCCGGAGATCCTCGACCCCCAGGGCCAGGCGGTCCAGCGTGCGCTGCCGCGCCTGGGTTTCGACGGGATCTCCGACGTCCGTCAGGGAAAGCGATTCGAACTGGAAGTGGACGGACCGGTCGACGAGGCCGCGCTCGCCCGTATCCATGATCTCGCCGAATCCTTCCTCGCCAACACGGTGATCGAGGACTTCACGGTGAAGGTCGAAGAGACGACGGAAGTCGCGGGGGCCGCGAAGTGACCGCTCGTATTGGCGTCGTCACTTTCCCGGGCAGTCTCGACGACCGGGACACCCAGCGCGCGATCCGGCACGCGGGCGCCGAGCCGGTCGCCCTGTGGCACAAGGACAAGGACCTCCACCAGGTCGACGCCGTGGTGCTGCCCGGCGGGTTCTCCTACGGCGACTACCTGCGCGCCGGAGCCATCTCCCGCTTCTCGCCGGTCATGGAGCCGGTGATCGAGCAGGCGAAGGCCGGCCTCCCGGTGCTCGGCATCTGCAACGGCTTCCAGATCCTGACCGAGGCCCATCTGCTGCCCGGCGCGATGCTCGGCAACGACCATCTGCACTTCATCTGCCGCGACCAGAAGCTCCGCGTCGAGAACACCGCCACCGCCTGGACCGGGGACTACACCGCCGGGCAGGAGATCCACATCCCGCTGAAGAACATGGACGGGCGGTACGTCGCCGACGCGCGCACCCTGGACATGCTGGAGGCCGAGGGCCGGGTCGTCTTCCGGTACGTCGACGTCAACCCCAACGGCTCGCTGCGGGACATCGCCGGGATCACCAACGAGGCCGGGAATGTCGTCGGACTCATGCCGCACCCGGAGCACGCCGTCGAGCCGCTCATCGGCTCCGGCCGCACCGACGGTCTCCCCTTCTTCACCTCCATCCTCAAGAAGCTGGTCACCGCATGAGCCGGACCCCGCTGGACACGGTCGAGCACGCCGCCGCGACCCCCGACGTCGAGCTGCCCTGGGCCGAACTCGGTCTGAAGAAGGACGAGTACGAGCGGGTCGTGGAGATCCTCGGCCGCCGCCCGACCGGCGCCGAGCTGGCCATGTACTCCGTGATGTGGTCCGAGCACTGCTCGTACAAGAGCAGCAAGGTCCATCTGCGCCAGTTCGGCGAGAAGGCCCCGCAGTCCGACGCGCTGCTCGTCGGCATCGGTGAGAACGCCGGTGTGGTGGACGTCGGCCAGGGCTACGCGGTCACCTTCAAGGTCGAGTCGCACAACCACCCCTCGTACGTGGAGCCGTACCAGGGCGCCGCGACCGGGGTCGGCGGGATCGTCCGGGACATCATCGCGATGGGCGCCCGGCCGGTGGCCGTGGTCGACCCGCTGCGCTTCGGCGCCGCCGACCACCCCGACACCAAGCGCGTGCTGCCCGGTGTCGTCGCGGGCATCGGCGGCTACGGCAACTGCCTGGGCCTGCCCAACATCGGCGGCGAGGTCGTCTTCGACGCCTGCTACCAGGGCAACCCGCTGGTCAACGCGGGCTGTATCGGCGTCATGCGGCACGAGGACATCCACCTCGCGAAGGCGTCCGGCGCGGGCAACAAGGTCATCCTTTACGGCGCCCGCACCGGCGGCGACGGCATCGGCGGCGCGTCGATCCTCGCCTCCGAGACCTTCGACGACGCCAAGCCGTCGAAGCGCCCCGCCGTCCAGGTCGGCGACCCCTTCCAGGAGAAGCTGCTCATCGAGTGCACCCTGGAGGCGTTCGCCGAGAAGCTGGTCGTCGGCATCCAGGACCTCGGCGCGGCCGGACTGTCCTGCGCGACCAGCGAACTCGCCTCCAACGGCTCCGGCGGTATGCGCGTCACCCTGGACGACGTACCGCTGCGCGACTCCACGCTCTCGCCCGAGGAGATCCTCATGAGCGAGTCGCAGGAACGCATGTGCGCGGTCGTGGAGCCGGCGAAGGTCGACCGGTTCCTGGAGATCTGCGACAAGTGGGACGTCATCGCCACCGTCATCGGCGAGGTGACCGACGGCGACCGGCTGGAGATCTTCTGGCACGGCGGCAAGATCGTGGACGTCGACCCGCGCACGGTCGCCCACGACGGCCCGGTCTACGAGCGCCCCTACGCCCGCCCCTCCTGGCAGGACGCCCTCCAGGCGGACGACGCCAACAAGCTGCCCCGGCCCGCCACCGCGGCCGAGCTGAAGGACCAGGTCCTGCGGCTGGTGGCGTCCCCGAACCAGGCGTCCAAGTCCTGGATCACCTCCCAGTACGACCACTTCGTGCAGGGCAACACGGTCCTCGCCCAGCCCGAGGACTCCGGCATGATCCGGATCGACGAGGAGACCGGCCTCGGGGTCGCCCTCGCCACCGACGGCAACGGGCGGTACGCCAAGCTCGACCCGTACAAGGGCGCCCAGCTCGCGCTGGCGGAGGCGTACCGGAACGTGGCCACGACCGGCGCCAGGCCGCTCGCCGTCTCCGACTGCCTGAACTTCGGCTCGCCCGAGGACCCGGCGGTGATGTGGCAGTTCGCCGAGGCCGTACGCGGACTCGCCGACGCCTGCCAGCAGCTCGGCACGCCCGTGACCGGCGGCAATGTCTCGCTCTACAACCAGACCGGCGAGGCGGCGATCCACCCGACGCCGGTCGTCGCCGTCCTCGGTGTGATCGACGACGTGGCCCGCCGCACCCCGGCCGCCTTCCAGGAGGAGGGCCAGCTGCTCTACCTCCTCGGCGACACCCGCGAGGAGTTCGGCGGCTCGGCCTGGTCGCAGGTGGTCCACGACCACCTCGGCGGACTGCCGCCCCAGGTCGACCTGGAGCGCGAGCGGCTGCTCGCCGAGATCCTGATCTCCGCCTCCCGCGACGGAATGATCGACTCCGCGCACGATCTGTCGGACGGCGGTCTGATCCAGGCGGTCGTGGAGTCCGCGCTGCTCGGCGGCAAGGGCGCCCGGCTGGTCGTGCCCGACGGGCTGGACGCCTTCACCTTCCTGTTCTCCGAGTCGGCGGGCCGCGCGGTCGTCGCCGTACCGCGCTCGGAGGAGGTCCGTTTCAACGACATGTGCGGTGCGCGCGGCCTCCCGGTCGCCCGGATCGGTGTCGTGGACGGTGACGCGGTGGACGTCCAGGGCGCGTTCGCGCTCTCCCTGACGGAACTGCGCGAGGCCCATGAGGCGACGATCCCGACGCTGCTGGCGTAGCCCCGCCCTGCTGCTGGCCGTCGCCCCCATGGAACTCCGGGTTCCACGGGGGCGACGGCCTTTCTGCGTCCTGTTCGCGTTCGCTGCTAGCTTCGGCGGGCCGTGACCGACGACCGGAGGGGGAATCGTCCGTGCGACTCCCGGATGGAATACGCAAGTCCGCCAACGTCCTGCTCTGCCTGACGGCGGTCGCCGGGATCGGCTTGAGCGGACAGGAGATCTGGCGGAACCTGCACGCGCGGTGGCAGATCGACGCCGGGTGCGGGGGGCTGGTGCCGGCGGGGCGGGTGCTGGCGCTGGACCGGGCGGGCGGGAAGATCACCCACCGCCGGGGCGAGTCGGAGACCATCGAGGTGGAGCGGCTGGCTTCCGGTCCCGAGCAGTGCGGTCTGGTCAGTGCGGAGGCGGGCGGGCGGTGGTTCTTCACCGGCGCGGTCGGGGTGTACCCGAGTGCCGCCGTTCGCGAGGCCGACAGCCCGTCGCTCCCCCCGCTGGATCAGTTCGGCCCCCTCAACTACGCTCCCCAGCCGCTCGGCGGCGGGATCACCGGATTCGTCGACGACACAGGGGTGCGGGTGGAACTGCCGTGCACCGGAGGGAAGGTGGTGGGCAAGCCGGTGACCGCCCTGTGGGCACACGCCCGGCTGGAGCCGCCGTCGTTCTTCGCGGAGTGGGGTCAGCCCGGCGCCGGTGACCGGGACGTCCTCGCCGAGACGGCCGTCGTCACCGCCAACCGGCTCGCCGAGCGCCTCGGCTGCGACGAACGGCTGCCCGATCCGCCGTCCGGTATTCCCGCCCTGCCCGAGGGCCCGGTACCAGCCGACCGGGCGGGCGGGACCTGTGCCTGGTACCGCGAGTCGGGCCTCGCCGGACGGGACCATCTGCCGGACACGGTGCTGGAAGGAGGGATCGACGACAACCTGATGGACGAGCGCTGCGTCCTCGTCATGAGCAGAGGCGCGGCGCTGGACACCCACGGGGCGCTGTGGGACGAGCTTGACCCGGTCGGCCCGCCGAACCAGCCCGGTCAGTGGTTCGTCACCCTGCACACCTATCTCGGTGACGCCGCGCGGAAGGTGATCGTGCCGGGAGGCGCCGGCGAGGACGATGTCCACGCCCGCCCCGGCACCGCCGGACGCGCCCCGGGCGACTCGGTCTGGTGGGCCTCGTCCGACTGCGGTGGCCGCCCCCAGCTGCACACCATGACCATCGACTTCGGCTATGTACGCGCGATGATCAGCGAGGCCGAGGACCTCCTCCGCACCTACGCCGCCGAGGTCGCCGACCGTCGCACCTGCACGGACCTGACCCTCCCGGAGCCCGCCAGCTTCACCGTGGACTGACCCTCCACCGCTCCCCTCACTTGCATGAGATTACGTACTTACGTAATCTTCCCCCATGTCCGCCGAACCCGCCGCCCCGTCCCTGGAACACCGCGTCAGCGACCTGGAACGTCGGCTCGCCGCCCTGGAAGCCGCCGAGCCCGGTCCCCGAATCCCCGAGGGGGGCGACTTCTGGGCGCTGGAAGGGCTGAAGCAGCAGCTCACCGAGATGGGAGCGGTCGACGGCGGCGTCCTGTTCACCGGCGCCGTCCGGCTGCCGACGGGGGAGTACTACGAGTGGCAGCGCGGCGAGGCCACCGCCGGTGTGCTGGACGGCGACTGGACCGACGCCGCCGACGCCTTCGCGGCGCTCGGGCATCCGGTCCGGCTGCGGCTGCTGCGGGAGATCGTCGGCGGTCGCCGTACCGCCGCCGAACTGGCCGAGCTGGACGGCCTCGGCACCACCGGCCAGATCTACCACCATCTGCGCCAGCTCTCCGCCGCGGGCTGGCTGCACACCAGCGGCCGGGGCCGCCACGAGGTGCCGCCGGGCCGGGTCGTACCGCTGCTGGTCGCGCTGGCGACCACCCGCGCGTGACGCCCGCCGCGACCATCACCACCATCACGAGGGGGACCGGATGACCGCCCGCAAACTGACCATGACCGCCTTCCGCTGGCTGCTGCTGCTCTTCGTCGCCCTGGTGATCGCGGATGTGGCGGTCGACCTGGCCTCTCCCTGGTGGGTGACGCTGACCCCGCTGGTCCTGGGGTACGCCGCCGTCATCGTCGGCAACCGCTGGGGCGGCACGCCCGACAGCGACCGGGTCGCCCGGGAACCGGTCGAGGTCGGCCCGCCGGTCACCGGCCGCTGGTCCGCGCTGAACAGCCCGGCCGACCGCACCCCCAGCCACGGCACACACTCCTACGCCCAGACGTACGCCATCGACATCGTCGCCGAGCCCGGCACCCCGGACCGGGCGCGCCCGGCGTTCCGGATGCTGTGGCCGCTGTTGCGGCGCAACGCCGACTTCCCGGCGTTCGGCGCCCCGCTGCTCGCCGTCGCCGACGCGACCGTGGTCCACGCGAGCGACGGCCAGCGCGACCACCGGGCCCGCAACTCGCTGCCCGCGCTGGTCTATCTGATGGTCGTCGAGGCGGCGGTCCGTGAACTGACCGGCGCCCACCGCATCCTGGGCAACCATCTGATCCTCGACCTCGGCGACGGCCGCTTCGCCCTCTACGCCCATCTCCGCCAGGGCTCGCTCGGCGTCCGGGCCGGTGACCGGGTGCGGGCGGGACAGGTCGTCGCCCAGTGCGGCGACTCCGGCAACTCCACCGAGCCGCATCTGCACTTCCAGCTGATGGACGGCCCCGATCCGGTCGCCGCGCGGGGCATCCCGTTCCAGTGGCGGGGCGTCGGCGTCCCGCGCAACCGGGAGACGTTCGAGGTTCCGGAGGCGCAAGAGGTCTCTGAGACCTCCGAGGTCCCTGAGACCTCCCGCGCCACAACGGACACCCCAACCCCCACCGCCCCCACCCCGAAATGACCCCGCGCCCCCACCCCACCCCCACATAGGCTCCGCCCATGCCCCCCGCCGGAAAACGCCCCCGCGCCTACGACCACGCCCGGACCCGCGCCGCCGTGCTCGCCCAGTTCCACCACGTCCGGGACGCCCTGCGCGAGCTGGACGAGACCCGGCTCGCGCTGCCGACCCGCCTCGGCGACTGGACCGTGCGCGAACTGGCCGCGCACCTCGCAATGGCCGTCGGCGCGGTCGCCCGCTCCCTGGACCACGACGAACCCGCCCGCGCCGACTTCACCCCCCTCGACTACGCCGCCGTCACCGGCCGCCACGCCGAGGACGTGGCCGACGCCGCCCGCCGTCTCGCCGCCGCCCACCCCGACCTGGACGCCCTCTACACCGCCACCGGGCGGGAGCTGACCGAGCGCACCGACGGCGTCCCCGGCAGCCGGGTGGTCGAGACGCGGGTGGGCGCCACGACCCTCACCGGCTTCCTGGTGACCCGCACGATCGAACTCGTCGTCCACACCGACGACCTGGCCGCCGCCGTCCCCGGCCTGGAGATCCCGTACGACCGTCAGGCGCTGGCCGCGTGCACCCGGGTGTTCGCCGACACCCTCGCCGCGAAGGCCCCCGGCGGTTCCACGGAGGTACGGATTCCGCCGTTCGCGGTGGTGCAGTGCGTGGCGGGCCCCCGGCACACCCGGGGCACGCCCCCGAACGTCGTGGAGACCGATCCGCTGACCTGGGTCCGGCTCGCCGCGGGCCGACTGAGCTGGGCGGACGCGATCGAGGACGCCAAGGTGCAGGCGAGCGGCGAGCGCGCCGACCTCTCCGCGCTGCTCCCCCTGCTCGGCTGACCGCCCGACCGCCCCGCGCCGACCAGCCGTCCCGGGCCGCCCGCCCGACCGCCCCGCGCCGACCAGCCGTCCCGGGCCGCCCGCCCGCCCTGCGCCGACCAGCCGTCCCGGGCTGCCCGCCCGACCGCCCTGCGCCGACCAGCCGTCCCGGGCCGCCCGACCGCCCCGCGCCGACCAGCCGTCCCGGGCCGCCCGCCCGACCGCGCCGCGCCCACCGCCCCCACTCCGACCAGCCGACCTCCCACCCTGCGCCCCCGACGGAACCGACCCCTCCCCGCCCCCGTCGAATCGTCATGCCCACGAAAACGCACCGATGGACCCTCCCCCTCGCCGTCCTCCTCCCGCTGGCCGCCGCCTGCGGCACCGAGCAGTCCGGCGGCTCCGCCGACGTGGCCGACCCCCCGGCCTTCACCGGCGTGCACTGGATCGTCGACAGCGTCACCGTCGACGGCACCACCCAGGACGCCCCGGCCTCTGCCCATGTCACCATCGACCCCGACGGCACGGCCCAGGGCAACTACGGCTGCAACCACTTCAACGCGCGGGCCGCCATCGACGGCGACCGGCTCACCCTCGCCGACGCCTCCCGCACCGACATGGCCTGCGAGGCGATGGACTTCGAGGAGACCCTCGTCGACGCCTTCGCCTCCGGCGCCCTCAGCACCGAGCTCTCCGGCGACCGCCTCACCCTGACCACCGCCGCCGGTGACACGGTCGCCCTCACCAAGGAGCCCCCGGCCGACCTGTACGGCACGAAGTGGACCGTCACGGCACTCGGTGCCGCGGGCGCCGACGGCACCAGTCACTCCGTCCCCGCGGCCACCGCACCCCATCTCACCTTCGACAAGAAGGCCGGGGCCGTCAGCGGAAACCTCGGCTGCAACCAGGTGAACGCGGAGGCGACGGCGGGCGACGGAACGCTCACGCTGGGCGTCCCGGCGACGACCCGAATGATGTGCGACGCCTCACTCATGGACACGGAGAAGTCGCTCCTGCGTCTCTTCGACTCCACCGTTGACTACCGCCTCGACCATCGCACCCTCACGCTGACCAGCGAGAACGGCGAGACGGTGACCGCTGTCGTGGCACAGTGATCGTTTGCGCGGCGAAGGTTTTTGCCGTTCCCCAATTCGGACCAGTGGTCGATCTCGCCTACACTCGGTGCCGTGCCACGTGGTGACGGTCGACTCAGTCATGATCTGCTCCCCGGTGAGAAAGGCCCCCAGGACGCCTGCGGCGTCTTCGGAGTCTGGGCTCCGGGCGAAGAGGTCGCCAAGCTCACTTACTTCGGGCTCTACGCCCTCCAGCATCGAGGCCAGGAATCCGCGGGAATCGCGGTCAGCAACGGCTCTCAGATCCTCGTCTTCAAGGACATGGGCCTGGTCTCCCAGGTCTTCGACGAGACCTCGCTCGGTTCGCTCCAGGGTCATATCGCGGTCGGTCACGCCCGCTACTCGACCACCGGCGCCTCCGTCTGGGAGAACGCCCAGCCGACGTTCCGCGCCACCGCCCACGGCTCCATCGCCCTCGGGCACAACGGCAACCTGGTCAACACCGCCCAGCTCGCCGAGATGGTCGCCGACCTGCCCAAGCAGGAGGGCGGCCGGGTCCCGCGCGTCGCGGCCACCAACGACACCGACCTGCTGACCGCGCTGCTCGCCGCCCAGGCGGACACCGACGGCCGCCCGCTGACCATCGAGGAGGCCGCCCACTCGGTCCTCCCGCAGGTCCGCGGCGCCTTCTCGCTGGTCTTCATGGACGAGAACACCCTCTACGCCGCCCGCGACCCGCAGGGCATCCGCCCGCTGGTCCTCGGCCGCCTGGAGCGTGGCTGGGTCGTCGCCTCCGAGTCCGCCGCCCTCGACATCTGCGGCGCCAGCTATGTCCGGGAGATCGAGCCGGGCGAGTTCGTCGCCATCGACGAGAACGGCCTTCGCATCTCCCACTTCGCAGAAGCGAAGCCCAAGGGCTGTGTCTTCGAGTATGTCTATCTGGCCCGCCCCGACACCGACATCGCCGGGCGGAACGTCTACCTCAGCCGTGTCGAGATGGGCCGCCGCCTGGCGAAGGAGGCCCCGATCGAGGCCGACCTCGTCATAGCGACCCCGGAATCCGGCACCCCGGCCGCGATCGGCTACGCGGAGGCGTCCGGCATCCCCTTCGGCAACGGCCTGGTCAAGAACGCCTACGTGGGCCGTACGTTCATCCAGCCCTCCCAGACCATCCGCCAGCTCGGTATCCGGCTCAAGCTGAACCCGCTGAAGGAAGTCATCAAGGGCAAGCGCCTGATCGTCGTCGACGACTCGATCGTGCGCGGCAACACCCAGCGGGCCCTGGTCCGGATGCTCCGCGAGGCGGGCGCCGCCGAGGTCCACATCCGGATCTCCTCGCCCCCCGTGAAGTGGCCCTGCTTCTTCGGCATCGACTTCGCCACCCGCGCCGAGCTGATCGCCAACGGCATGACGATCGACGAGATCGGCACCTCGCTCGGCGCCGACTCCCTCGCCTACATCTCCCTCGACGGCATGATCGAGGCGACCGCGATCGCCAAGCCGAACCTGTGCCGCGCCTGCTTCGACGGCGAGTACCCGATGGAGCTGCCCGACCCGGAGCTGCTCGGCAAGCAGCTGCTGGAGACCGAGCTGGCCGCCGGTCCGGCAGCCACGGCCGCGGCCGACGCGATCCGTCGCCCGTAAGCCTCGTAGAAACCAACCCGAAAGATCCCAGGCCATGTCTGAGACAAGCCCTGCCGGTGCTTCCTATGCGGCGGCCGGCGTCGACATCGAGGCGGGCGACCGCGCCGTAGAGCTGATGAAGGAGTGGGTGCGCAAGACCCGGCGCCCCGAGGTCCTCGGCGGCCTCGGCGGCTTCGCCGGACTCTTCGACGCCTCCGCCCTCAAGCACTACGAGCGCCCCCTGCTCGCCTCCGCCACCGACGGCGTCGGCACCAAGGTCGACATCGCCCGCCAGCTGGGCGTGTACGACACCATCGGCCACGACCTGGTCGCCATGGTGATGGACGACATCGTGGTGTGCGGCGCCGAACCGCTGTTCATGACCGACTACATCTGTGTCGGCAAGGTCCACCCCGAGCGGGTCGCCGCCATCGTCAAGGGCATCGCCGAAGGCTGTGTGCTGGCCGGCTGCGCCCTGGTCGGCGGCGAGACGGCCGAACACCCGGGCCTGCTGGGCCCCGACGACTTCGACGTGGCCGGTGCCGGAACGGGCGTAGTGGAGGCCGACCGGCTGCTCGGCGCGGATCGTATCCGTACGGGTGACGCGGTGATCGCGATGGCGTCCTCCGGCCTTCACTCGAACGGATACTCGCTCGTCCGCCATGTCCTGCTGAACCAGGCGGGCCTCGACCTGGACGCCGAGATCCCCGAGCTGGGCCGCACGCTCGGCGCGGAGCTGCTGGAGCCCACCAAGATCTACTCCCTGGACTGTCTGGCGCTGACCCGCACCACGGACGTCCACGCCTACTCGCACATCACCGGCGGCGGTCTGGCGGCCAACCTGGCCCGGGTCGTCCCGGACGCCCTGCACGCCACCGTGGACCGCTCGACCTGGACCCCGGCGCCGATCTTCGACCTGGTCGCCCGCACCGGCTCGGTGCAGCGCCTGGAGCTGGAGAAGACCCTGAACATGGGCGTCGGCATGATCGCCGTCGTCCCCCAGGAGTCGGTCGACGTGGCCCTCACGACCCTGGCGGACCGGGGTGTGGAGGCATGGGTGGCCGGGGAGATCACCGACCGCGGCGACGAGCCGACCGGCGCGACCCTGGTCGGGGACTACGCCTGACGACGCCTGAGCCGTTCGGCGCAGGACGGCAGCAGAAATCCCGGCCCGGTGCAGAACCCCGGGCCGGGAAAGACGGCTAAGCCGCGCTGCAAGCGTCAGGCGCCGCGACGGTGTTGCGGGGACTGGTCGTCCCCGTCCTCCTCGTCGTCGTCCTCATAGAGGTCGGCATACCGTGCGTACAGGTCGTCGTCTTGCTCATCGTCCTCGAAACGCTCGTCGCCGTTGGTACTACTGCTCGGCAACTGCTGATTCGATGGCGATGCGCCCAGCTCCTCGGCCAGGCGTGAGAGATCCGTCCCACCGCTGTTGTACTTCAGCTGGCGGGCGACCTTCGTCTGCTTGGCCTTGGCCCGGCCGCGCCCCATGGCTCGACCCCCTCAACGACGGGGCTCGACGGCCCCAGAGTCTTGACACGCGTTCATGATCCGGAACGGGCTCTCCGCAGAGAGACCGGTCCGTAGGGCTTCCACGGTACCTGAGCCCACGCCCATACGGTACGTCGCCCGCAGGAAGGGCGTGTGCCCAGCACCATCGAGGCGCCCCGTCCTCGCTGGTCAGTGGCGATTTTAACCACTTATTGGCGCACGACCCGCCGGTCGGAGTGAGAGTTCTCTCCACCTGCCCGCCGACGGGTACCGCGGGCGGGCCTCAGCGCCGCGCCGACGCCGCCTCGTGCATCCGCTGTTCGGCGATCCGGTCGGCCGCAGCGGCGGGCGGCACCCCGTCCGACTTCGCACGTGCGAAGATCGCGAGAGTGGTGTCGTAGATGCCCGCGGCCTTGGCCTTGCAGCGCTCGAAGTCGAAGCCGTGGAGTTCGTCGGCCACCTGGATGACCCCGCCCGCGTTCACCACGTAGTCCGGGGCGTAGAGGATGCCGCGGTCGGCGAGGTCCTTCTCGACGCCCGGGTGCGCGAGCTGGTTGTTGGCCGCGCCGCACACCACCCGCGCGGTCAGCACCGGCACGGTGACGTCGTCCAGCGCCCCGCCGAGCGCGCAGGGCGCGTACACGTCCAGGCCCTCGGTCCGGATCAGCGCGGCGGTGTCGGCCACCGCCCGGACCCGCGGGTGCCGGTCGGTGATCCGGCGCACGGCGTCCTCGCGGACATCGGTGACGTGGACCTCGGCGCCCTCGGCGATCAGATGGTCCACCAGGTGGTGGCCGACCTTGCCGACCCCGGCGACGCCGATCCGCCGCCCGCGCAGCGCGGGGTCGCCCCACAGGTGCTGGGCGCTGGCCCGCATGCCCTGGTAGACGCCGAAGGCGGTGAGGACGGAGGAGTCGCCGGCGCCGCCGTGCTCCGGCGAACGGCCGGTCGTCCAGCGGCACTCGCGGGCGACCACGTCCATGTCGGCCACATACGTCCCGACGTCGCAGGCGGTGACGTACCGGCCGCCGAGGGAGGCCACGAACCGGCCGTACGCGAGCAGCAGCGCCTCGGTCTTGATCTTCTCGGGGTCTCCGATGATCACGGCCTTGCCGCCGCCGTGGTCGAGCCCGGCCATGGCGTTCTTGTACGACATCCCGCGCGCCAGGTTGAGCGCGTCGGCGACGGCCTCGCTCTCGTCGGCGTAGGGGTAGAAGCGGGTGCCGCCCAGGGCGGGGCCGAGGGCGGTGGAGTGCAGGGCGATCACGGCCTTGAGGCCGCTGGCCCGGTCCTGGCAGAGCACGACCTGCTCATGGCCGCCCTGGTCGGAGTGGAACAGGGTGTGCAGTACATCAGCGGGTGCGCCGGTCACGTCGGTCACGGTGGTGACTCCTGAGGCATCTGGGGCCTGTCGTTTGGATCATCCCGGCGCTTCGCGGGGTCTGGCACGCACATCTGCCGCGTTGTCGTCGGTCGCCGACGCTCCGCGTCGACTCCCTCCTCCGCCTTGCAGCTGCACGCACCAGACCCCGCTCGGGTCGGTCGACAAGGCACCGTGACTGACGGCCAGGATGATCCAAACGACAGGCCCTCGCGGCGAGGGGCACGGCCGGGTGGGCCGTACGGGACGAGACTAGAACCCCGGTGGCCGGATGACCGCGCAGTGCTCAGGATCACCTACCGCGCGGGTGGGTCCGTGCGACGATTCGGATAGTTTTCCCGCGCCGTTTGTGTGCGGGTCCCGCAGGTTTCCCCGACAGAGGGCGGGGGAGGGAGCAGGCGTGCCCAAGGTGTCCTCGGTGATCGTCCCGTATGCGGCGTACCTGCGGGTGTACGAGCCGCTGGCCGCCTTCCCGGAGTCGGAGCGCGGTCACTGGGCGCGGTACGCCCGCCGCCCTGACCGCCCCTCCTACCAGGACGAACTGCGCCGGTCGCTGGCCGACTTGCTGCCCGTCCCGCCGGTCCCGGTGCCGGTGCACGAGAGCCGGGACGCGTTCGTGCTGGAGAGCGACGGGGTGATCCATGTCTGTCCATGGCGCACCCGGCTGCGCGGCTGGCAGGCGCTGACGGAGCTGGCGGCCGAGTTCCCGGCGCCGGTGCTGGACGCGCTGCTGCCGCCGCTGGTGCGCGATCAGGCGGTCCAGGACTACGAGCGCTGGCTGGCCGGCCATCCGGACGCCCGGCCGTGGATTCGCACGGCGACCTGGCAGGTGCCGCTGAACTGGTTCGTCCTGGTCTCCGACGAGGAGCGGGAGTACGCCGGGGCGGCCGGGGAGAGCGGCGGCCGGGCGCCGGTGCTGCGCTACCGCACCCCGATGGTGCAGGCCCGCCGCAGGGTGGCCCGCGCGCTGCGCACCCTGCGGGCGACGGTGGACGAGGGGCCGCTGGTCGACGGTCTGCTGGAGGTCGGGCGCTGGCTGGAGGAGTTCCATCCGCGCTCCCTGGTGGAGCTGGACTACGGCGGGCTGGTGCACGCCCTTCCGGCGGGGGAGCTGGAGGGCGACCACTCGGCGGCGGATGTGGCCGAGGGCATCGAGGCGCTGCGTCAGGGCGACGGCGAGGGGGCGGCGCGGGCGTACGCGCGGCTGGTGGAGCGCTGGCGCTCGGTGCGTGATCTGCGCTCGGCGAACTGACCCGGGCCGGGGCGGGCCGGGCGGGCCGACAGCTTGGCGGCTGTGACGCGTCGGTGGCTGTCACGTCTCGGTGGCCGTGACACCTAAGTGGCCGTGACCCTCGCTGGCGGTGACCCCTCCGTGGCCGTGACACACCTCACACCCTGCGGGGGTGGGATACCGCGTACGGTCGACCGCACATCCGGGAGTTGACAGGACGTAGGTCCCGATCCGGGCTTTTGTGTCAAGCGTGACAGACCGCACGTACCTGGCTCTTGCCTCCGGTGCCCCTCCTCATGCCAAAATAGGACAAGGAGCCCGGGGAGGACTCTGTCTTAGCATTCCATGCTTTGGGGGGTCTCGTGCTGTCTCGTGACTCCTGATCGCCTTGTGACTGATCGTCACAGAGGCGTGACTGTCCGCTATGGCATGGTCCATCGGCTTCCGTCGCTGATGAACACCTGGGAGGGCAATTCCATCGGTTTGGCCGACGCGGCTGGACAGATGGTGTAGTTGTAGTGCCGAGGACAAGCCGTTCGTCCTATAACCGACTCGACTCGCGTCTGCCATTTCGGGCAACGCGGGTCAAGGTGCAGAATTTAGAGGAAAGAACCGAGAACCGGTTCTCCGAGGAGGCCGCTCATGACCGCTCGCACCCCTGATGCCGAGCCGCTGCTGACCCCGGCTGAGGTCGCCACGATGTTCCGCGTAGACCCGAAGACGGTCACGCGGTGGGCGAAGGCCGGAAAGCTCACGTCCATCCGTACGCTCGGCGGGCACCGCCGCTACCGCGAGGCGGAGGTCCGTGCCCTGCTCGCGGGCATCCCCCAGCAGCGCAGCGAAGCCTGAACAACTCAATAAGGGCAGATCGGTAGGTCCCCCAACCCGCCGGAACGCCCGAAACCACAGCTCCAAGCGACGCGGGAACTGCCCCAACAGAACCCACGCCCCAGCACCGCACAGCGACTGAACAGGGTGCGTCGTAGATCGCGCTGGACTCCGCCGGGTCCAGCGCGATTTTTTTGTGCCCGGCGATGCCCTGCGACGCCCTGTGATGCCCCGGTGATGCCCTCGTGATCGAGGGGCGGCGGACCTGTGAGCGGCCTTGTCGGAGTCTGGGGAGGGCTGTCGGAACGGCCCGGTGAGCGCCCTGGAAGGGGCTTCGCAACCCCTCACAGGGGGGTGCAATTGCACATATTAAATTGACCAGTTGTAGGGGCATGGTAAGCCCCGCCGTTTCTGAAACTCCGGCGGTGACTACCGTCACACGCCAGGCTACTTGTTGCCGCTGTCCCGCCTGCGCTAATGGAGCCGTGTGTTCCAGCCTTGCACGCGGTGGCGGCCGGCGGGCATGTCGTAGGTCATGGTGTTGAGGGACTTTGGTCCTCGGGCGCCGCGCCCTCGGGCTCCTCGTAGCGCTCCTCGTCGGACGCTTCGTCGCCCTTCTCGTCGGGCGGGGGCGTGTCCATCGCCAGCCGCAGCAGCCGGTGGCAGATCGGGCAGTGCCGGGTGCGATGGCGGTACGACGAGGCGGCCGACAGATGCGCGCGGAGCAGCGCCCGCGTCTCGTGCCTGACCGACGCCGCCATACGCCACCTCCACGCTCGGTGAGGGGCCCGGTGGAACGGCCCTGGTTCCCTGGGTACCCAGGGACGCTCCGGGCGTCAAGAAGGGCGGTAGGCCGGATCGCCGGTAGGTGCCCGGGAGTTCGCGCGCACGCGGGTGCCCGGACGGACAGGAACGCGGGCATGAAGAAGGCCCGCCACCCTGCGCGGGTGCGGGCCTTGTGACATCACTGCCACTTCACTGCGGTCCTGACGGGATTTGAACCCGCGGCCTCCACCTTGACAGGGTGGCGAGCACTCCAAGCTGCTCCACAGGACCTGGTTTCGCAGTGCGATGCGTGCGTTGCGCTGCGAGAAGGACTGTACAGGAGGGTGCGCCCGCTGGTCGAACTCACCCTGTGTACCGCCCTGGTCACGGAACGGCCGCGTCGATCGCCTTCACGATCCGCTTGTCCGAGACCGGGTACGCCGTGCCCAGCGCGTGCGCGAAATAGCTGACCCGCAGCTCCTCGATCATCCAGCGGATGTCCCGGACGGCGGCCGGGACGGGCCGCCCCTGGGGGAGTTGCTCCAGCAGCCAGGCGTACTCGTCCCGCATCTCCTGGACCTTCTCCATCCGGGTGGTGTCCCGCTGGACGCTGGTCGGCATCTGCTGGAGACGGCGGTCCACCGCGATCAGATAGCGCACCAGATCCGGCAGCCGCCGCAGCCCCGTCGCCGTCACGAAGCCCGGCTTCACCAGCGCGTCCAGCTGCGCCCGGACGTCCGCCAGGTTCGCCAGCAGGGCGGGGCTGCGGGTGCCCTTCAGCCGACGCTCGGCGGCCTGCCAGGCGGCCAGCACCTGCTGGGTCTGGCCCACCGCCCGCACGGTGGTGTCCACGATCTCGGCACGCACCTTCTCGTACAGCTTCCGGTACGACTCCTCGTCCCATGCCGGGCCGCCGAAGTCGGCGATCAGACGGTCGGCGGCGGCCATGGCGCAGTCGTCGAACAGGGCCTGGATCGAGCCGTGCGGGTTCGCCGACAGGGCCAGCTTCTGCGGGTTGGTCAGCTTCTCGGAGGCGAACTTCGCCGGGTTCACCGGGATGGTGCGCAGGATCAGCCGCCGGGTGCCCTTCCACATCGCCTCGGCCTGCTCGGCCTCGGTGTCGAAGAGGCGTACGGAGACCGTGTCGCCGTCGTCCACCAGCGCCGGGTACGCCTTCACCGGGTGCCCGGCCCGGCGGGTCTCGAAGACCCGGGTGAGCGTGCCGATCGTCCAGTCGGTCAGGCCCGCGCGCTCCAGGGACTCGCCGCCCTCGCGGGACGCGGTGGCCGCGGCGGCCTGGGAGAGCGCCTGGCGCGCCTTGGGCTTCAGCCGGAGCCCCAGCGCCGTCAGGTCCTTGTCCTCGGCGACCTTGCGGCGCCGCTCGTCCACCACCCGGAAGGTGATCCGCAGATGCTCCGGGACCCGGGACCAGTCGAAGTCGTCGGCGGTGAGCGGGACACCGACCATCTGCTTCAGCGCGCGGGCCATGGTGACCGTGAGCGGCTCCTGCAAGGGGACCGCCGTGGCCAGGAAGCGCTGGGCGAAGTTCGGCGCCGGTACGTAGTGCCGGCGGATCGGCTTGGGCAGGGAGCGGATCAGCTCGGTGACCAGTTCCTCGCGCAGCCCCGGGATCTGCCAGTCGAAGCCCTCGTCCGTGACCTGGTTGAGGACCTGGAGCGGGAGGTGCACGGTGACGCCGTCGGCGTCCGCGCCCGGCTCGAACTGGTACGTCACCCGGAACTTCAGCTGCCCCTGGCGCCAGTTGTCCGGATAGTCGGCCTTGGTGACCGCCTCCGCCGACTCCCGGATGAGCATCTCCCGCTCGAAGTCCAGGAACTCCGGCTCCTCGTGCCGTTTGTGCTTCCACCAGGAGTCGAAGTGGGCGCCGGACACCACATGCTCGGGCACCCGCTGGTCGTAGAAGTCGAACAGAGTGTCGTCGTCGACCAGGATGTCCCGGCGGCGGGCCCGGTGCTCCAGCTCCTCGACCTCGGTGAGCAGCTTGCGGTTGTCGGCGTAGAACTTGTGGTGGGTGCGCCAGTCGCCCTCGACCAGGGCGTTGCGGATGAACAGCTCGCGGGAGATCTCGGGGTCGATCCGGCCGTAGTTCACCTTGCGCTGGGCGACGATCGGGACGCCGTACAGCGTGACCTTCTCGTAGGCCATCACCGCGGCCTGGTCCTTCTCCCAGTGCGGTTCGCTGTAGGTGCGCTTGATCAGGTGTTCGGCGAGCGGCTCGACCCACTCGGGCTCGATCTTCGCGTTGACCCGGGCCCAGAGCCGGGAGGTCTCCACCAGCTCCGCGGACATCACGAACCGCGGGGGCTTCTTGAAGAGGGCCGAGCCGGGGAAGATCGCGAACTTGGCGTTGCGGGCGCCGAGGTACTCGTTGCCGCCGCGGTCCTTGCGCCCGCCGGAGTCCTTGGCGTCCTTGGACTCGCGGACGTCCTTCATCCCGATGTGGGAGAGCAGACCGGCGAGGAGGGAGACATGGATCCGGTCGGCGGGGGCGTCGTCCTCGTTGAGGTGGATGCCCAGTTGCTTGGCGACGGTCCGCAGCTGGGTGTAGATGTCCTGCCACTCACGGACCCGCAGGAAGTTCAGATACTCCTGCTTGCACATCCGGCGGAACGCGGACGAGCCGCGCTCCTTCTGCTGTTCGCGCAGATACCGCCAGAGGTTGAGCAGGGCGAGGAAGTCGCTGGTCTCGTCGCGGAACCGGGCGTGCTGCTGGTCGGCCTGGGTCTGCTTGTCGGCGGGGCGCTCGCGCGGGTCCTGGATGGACAGCGCGGCGGCTATGACCATCACCTCGCGGACACAGCCGTTGCGGTCGGCCTCCAGGACCATCCGGGCCAGCCGGGGGTCCACCGGGAGCTGGGCCAGCTTGCGCCCGGTGTCGGTGAGGCGGTTGCGGACGTCCTTCTCGGCCGGGTCGATCGCGCCCAGCTCCTGGAGGAGCTGCACGCCGTCGCGGATGTTGCGGTGGTCCGGCGGGTCGATGAAGGGGAACTTCTCGATGTCACCGAGGCCGGCCGCGGTCATCTGGAGGATGACGGAGGCGAGGTTGGTGCGCAGGATCTCGGCGTCGGTGAACTCCGGGCGGGCGGTGAAGTCGTCCTCGTCGTAGAGCCGAATGCAGATGCCGTCCGACGTACGGCCGCAGCGGCCCTTGCGCTGGTTGGCGCTGGCCTGCGAGATCGCCTCGATGGGCAGCCGCTGGACCTTGGTGCGGTGGCTGTAGCGGGAGATCCGGGCGAAGCCGGGGTCGATGACGTACTTGATGCCCGGCACGGTCAGCGAGGTCTCGGCCACATTGGTGGCCAGCACGATCCGGCGGCCGGTGTGCGGCTGGAAGACGCGGTGCTGCTCGGCGTGCGACAGCCGGGCGTACAGCGGGAGGATCTCGGTGAACCGGTACTGCTTCTTGGTCAGCGCGTCCGCGGTGTCCCGGATCTCGCGCTCACCGGAGAGAAAGACCAGGATGTCGCCCTTGCCCTCGCCCTGGAGCTCCTCGACGGCGTCGATGATCGCGGTGATCTGATCGCGGTCGGCGTCCTCGGAGTCCTCTTCGAGCAGCGGCCGGTAGCGCACCTCGACCGGGTACGTACGCCCGCTGACCTCGATGATCGGGGCGTCGCCGAAGTGCCGGGAGAACCGCTCCGGGTCGATGGTGGCGGAGGTGATGACGACCTTGAGGTCGGGCCGCCGGGGCAGCAGCTGGGCCAGATAGCCGAGCAGGAAGTCGATGTTGAGGGACCGCTCATGGGCCTCGTCGATGATGATCGTGTCGTAGGCGCGCAGCTCGCGGTCGGTCTGGATCTCGGCGAGCAGGATGCCGTCCGTCATCAGCTTGACGAGGGTGGCGTCCGGGTTCACCTGGTCGGTGAACCGGACCTTCCAGCCGACGGCCTCCCCCAGCGGTGTGTTCAGCTCCTCGGCGACCCGCTCGGCGACGGTCCGGGCGGCGATCCGGCGGGGCTGGGTGTGCCCGATCATGCCGCGCACCCCGCGCCCCAGCTCCATACAGATCTTGGGGATCTGCGTGGTCTTCCCGGACCCGGTCTCCCCGGCCACGATCACCACCTGGTGGTCGCGGATGGCGTCGGCGATCGCGTCCTTCTTCTGGCTGACCGGAAGCTGCTCGGGGTACGTGACGGCCGGGACACGGGCGAGCCGCTCGGCCATCCGGACTTCCGCCTTGTCGACCTCCGCCTCGATCTCGGCGAGCACGGCGGCCCGCGCCTCCGGTTTACGGATCTTGCGGGCGCCTTCGAGCCGCCGTCCGAGCCGGTGCGCGTCACGCAGCGACAGGGCGGTCAGACGGGGGGCGAGGGCGCCGAGGGCGGGGGCAGGGTGCGTAGACATACGCGTCCCAGGATCTCACCTCCCGGAAAACACTGGCTATCGCTTATTGACCAGGCGTTTCGCGTGTCCCGCCGGTCCCGGGCATTCAGCTGCCGACGACGATGAGCGAGCCCCGGAGCGCGAGGGTCGCGGCGGGCAGCCCGAGCACCGTGAACTCCCGCAGCTCCACCTCATGGACGTGCCGGTGCGCGATCCACCGCCACAGCGGGGTGGCCGGCGATCCGGCGTACGTCGGATTCGGTCCGATGTTGACCCCGAGGAGCACGGCGAGTACCGCCCCGGGCCCGGACGGCGCGGCCGGCGGCACCAGCGCGAGCACCGCGGGCAGGTTGTTGATCAGATCGGCCGGCACCGCGGCGACCGCGGCGGTGGCGGGCAGCGCGGTGCCGAGCTCGGCCAGCACCAGCAGGGGCGACCTCGCCCGCCATGCCAGTTGCGGAGGTGGCCCCCGTCGCGACGACCATCCCGGCCGCCGGTACGGCGAACACGGCCTCGGGCCATCCGAAGGGCCGCGCTACGGCACCGCCGAGGACGACGACGAGCGTCACGACGGAGCCGGTCTCAAGCAGCGCGGGTCGATCATCCCTGTCCGGGGAGAGCAGGGGTGAACACAAAAAGCCCCTCTCCGGGAGGAGAGGGGCGGTGGTGGCTGGGGCCGGGGTCGAACCGGCGACCTTCCGCTTTTCAGGCGGACGCTCGTACCAACTGAGCTACCCAGCCGCGATGTTTCACGTGAAACACCAGCGGTCCTGACGGGATTTGAACCCGCGGCCTCCACCTTGACAGGGTGGCGAGCACTCCAAACTGCTCCACAGGACCAAGCGTTGTGCACGACAGTGTCGCACACGGTATTGCGTGCCCCCAACGGGATTCGAACCCGTGCTACCGCCTTGAAAGGGCGGCGTCCTAGGCCGCTAGACGATGAGGGCTATCGGCCCGCCTGGGCGCTTCTCAGCGCGTCGGGGACGTGAGAAGCATATGGGATGGCGGGAGGTATCGCCAAAACGGTTTACGGGGAGCTGCGGGGGCCGGGATCGGGGGTTGTGGCGGGAGGTGGGGCGGAGGAGGTGGGCGTGGGTGCCGGGGATGCTCCCGGGGTCGCTCCGGGGCGGTTCTCCGCCGGGAGGTGGCGGCTGACCTCGGCCGTGGTCAGGCCCAGACCGCCGAGGCGGATCTCGTCCCACGCCTGGAGGCGGCGGGTGTCCCGGTCGAGGTAGAGGATGGACGCCTCGATCGGGTCCGGGTTCTTCTGCTCCAGCGCCCGCAGCCCGCTGCCGCCGGTGGTGCCCTCGATCCGCAGCCGGGTGCCGTAGGGCATGACCTCCATCTCCTGGTGGTGGAGGTGGCCGGACAGGACGAGCGGGACCAGCCCGTCGGTCTCCCGGGCCGCGTTCGGCTCATGGGCGATCGCGATGTCCACCGGCGTACCCGTCTGCCGCTGGTCGCGCAGGGCCGAGGCCAGCCGGGCGCCGGACAGTATCTGGACCGCCTTGCCGCCCTGCTCGGTGGACCGGTCCGGGGAGAACTCCGGGTCGCCCATCCCCGCGAACCGCAGCCCGGCCACGTCCACCGCCCGCCCGTCGTCCAGCACGTGGACGTTCTTCAGGCCCTCCAGGTACTCCTGGGTGAGGTCGGAGTCATGGTTGCCGCGGACCCAGACGTACGGGGCTCCCAGGTCCTCGATCGGGTCCAGGAAGCCGTTCTCCGCCGCCGAGCCGTGGTCCATGGTGTCCCCGGAGTCCACGATCACATTCACCTTGTACTGCTCCACCAGCGAAGCGATGATCTTCCAGCTCGCCGGGTTGAGATGGATGTCCGAGACGTGCAGGACCCGGATCGTGGACGGGTCGGGGGCGTACGCGGGGAGCGTGGAGGTGGCGTCGTACAGCTTGGTCACGTTGGTGACCAGGCGGGCCAGCTCGCGCTGGTAGACGTCGAACTCGGTGACGATGCTGCGCGCGTTGCCGACCAGGGACGGGGCCGAGGAGAGCAGGCCGGAGAAGCGGGGCTCCAGGACCGACTTGGGGTTCCAGGTGGCGAATGCCGTGCCGCCCGACGCGGCGAGCAGCGCGAGGGCGAGTCCGCCGGCCGCGAGCGCGCGGCGCGGGCGGCGGTAGACGGCGAGGCCGAGTGTGGACGCCCCGATCACCACGGCCGCGCTGGAGCGTACGGCGAGGTCGAGCGCGCCGTGGCCGACGTCCTGGGCCACTTCGTCCTGGAGCCCGGAGAGTCGTTCGGGGTGGTCCACCAGGGCCCGGGAGCGGACCGGGTCCAGCTGGTCGACGTTGACGTCCAGCCGGAACGGGGCCGCGTGGCTGTCCAGGTGCAGGGCGCCGAGCGGCGACACATTGATCTTCGTGCCGCCGGTCGCCGAGGGGCGCAGGGTCATCGTGGTGTCCATCGGCCCGACCGGCACCCGGACGTTCCCCACGACCAGCAGGCCCAGCCAGGCGCCCAGCACCACCACCGCGGTCAGGCCCGCGGCCCGCGCCCAGGGGTTCGGGCGGGCGGCCAGTTCGAGGGCGGGCAGCGGCGGGGAGGTCCTGCCCGGGGTCCGGAGACGTGGGCGGCGGCGGGGGCGCGGGGGCGGTGCGGCGGACACGGCGTGGCTCCAGGCGGTCGGGGTGGCGGCCGGGGCGCGGGCCATTGATCCCGTATGCCCATGTTGGAGGGTGGATATGCGGTGCCTTATGCCGTATGGGGGTGGGCTTGGGAGGGGGGCCGGGTCAGCCCCAGCCGAGTTCGTGGAGGCGTTCGTCCTCGATGCCGAAGTGGTGGGCCACCTCGTGGATGACGGTCACGGCGACCTCGTGGACCACGTCCTCGGCGGTCTCGCAGTAGCGCAGGGTGGGGCCCATGTAGATGCTGATCCGGTCCGGCAGTACGCCCGCGTACCACTCGCCGCGCTCGGTGAGTGGGGTGCCCTCGTACAGGCCGAGCAGTTCGGGGTCGTCGGCGGGGGGTTCGTCCTCCACGAACACCGCCACGTTGTCCATGACCCGCGCCAGTTCCGGCGGGATCTGGTCAAGGGCTTCGCTCACCAGCTCTTCGAACGCCTCGCGTGTCATCTCCAGCACGCCTCCATTGTCCGGGACGACGGCGGAAAGGGGCGGCTACGGCGTACGGGGCGGGTGGGGGAGGGGTGGGGGAGGGGTGGGGGAGGGGTGGGGGAGGGGCGAGGCGCGGGGCGGGGGACGGGGTGTGCCGGGCGCGTGTCCTCCTGCGGGTGGGGGGAGTTGGGCACGTTGACTTCTTCGCCCCCTCGGAGGTGGCTTCCGTGCGCCCCTTGTACGTACCCGTCCGCCTGGCCGCCACGGTGGTGGCCGTCGCCGCGGCCACCGGCTGCATGAGCGTCGGCGACGACGAAGGCCACCGGGCGAAACCGTCGCACTCCGCGGGACCCGAGGGCGGCGCGGCGCCGGACGGAGGCGCGGCGGTGACCGGCGGCGGCTTCGGGTACAGCGGCGGGGAGGCGGGCGGCGCCCTCGACGGGCGCGGCAAGGAGCGCGGGGACGGCCGGGGCGCGGACGGCCGGGAGAAGGACGGGGACGACGGCAAGGGCGGGCCGGGGGAGTCCGGGGCGCCGTCCGCGTCCGCGTCGGCCCGGCCCGGGGCCTCGGCGCCGGGACCGGTCGGGCCGGGGCGGACCGTGCCGCCGGGCGGTGATCCGGTGCCGCCGAAGCCGCTGCCGTCGCCGCCCCGGGCCAGTGAGACGGCGGGGCCGCCGGAGCCGACGTCCCCGCCGCCGGTGTCGCCCGAGCCGACGGTCGCGGAGCCGTCGTCGTCGGCGCACGAGCAGGCGGGACCGCAGCTCGTACAGCGGGAACCGGCGCCGCAGGCCGGGGTGCCGGTGTGAGGGCGGGTGGTGGGTCGCGGGGGGTCGTGGCGGGGGGCTTCCCCGGCGATTTGCCTAGCGGGGGCTTGGGTGCGTATGGTGGTAGATCGTTTGATCCCATTTGCCCGGCGCCATCGCAGAGCGCGCCGTGTGGCGCGTTCTCTCCCTTGCCGTGGCAGACCGCATTGAGGCGGTCGTGGTGCGAATCACGGAGTTGACGGGCGCGTGCCGACGAGACTCCGGAAGGTTTCGCATTCGCATGTCCATTTCCACTGCCGATCACGTTGTCATGCCCGAGGACGGGGGCCTTGAGGACGCCGTCGAGGCGGTCGAGGCCGACGTCGAGGCCGTCGACTCCGACTCTGACTCCGGCTCCGACACCCCTGAGATGACCTTCGCCGACCTCGGGCTTCCCGAGGGGGTCGTGCGCAAGCTGGCGCAGAACGGGGTGACCGTCCCGTTCCCGATCCAGGCCGCGACCATCCCGGACGCCCTGGCGGGCAAGGACATCCTCGGCCGTGGCCGCACCGGCTCCGGCAAGACCCTGTCCTTCGGTCTGCCGACCCTGGCCACGCTGGCCGGCGGCCGGACCGAGCGCAAGAAGCCCCGCGCCGTCATCCTCACCCCGACCCGTGAGCTGGCCATGCAGGTCGCCGACGCGCTCCAGCCGTACGGCGATGTCGTCGGCCTGCGGATGAAGGTGGTCTGCGGCGGTACGTCGATGGGCAACCAGATCTACGCCCTGGAGAAGGGCGTCGACATCCTGGTCGCCACGCCGGGCCGGCTGCGGGACATCATCAACCGGGGCGCCTGCTCCCTGGAGGACGTCCAGATCGCCGTCCTCGACGAGGCCGACCAGATGTCCGACCTGGGCTTCCTGCCCGAGGTCACCGAGCTGCTGGACCAGGTTCCGGCGGGCGGTCAGCGCATGTTGTTCTCCGCGACCATGGAGAACGAGATCCAGACCCTGGTCGACCGCTACCTCGACGCCCCCGTCTCGCACGAGGTCGACGCGGCGCAGGGCGCGGTGACGACCATGTCCCACCACATCCTGATCGTGAAGCCCAAGGACAAGGCGCCGGTCACCGCGGCGATCGCGTCCCGCAAGGGCCGCACCATCATCTTCGTCCGCACCCAGCTCGGCGCCGACCGGGTCGCCGAGCAGCTGCGCGACGCGGGCGCCAAGGCCGACGCGCTGCACGGCGGTATGACCCAGGGCGCCCGCACCCGCACCCTGGCCGACTTCAAGGACGGGTACGTCAACGTCCTGGTCGCCACGGATGTCGCCGCGCGCGGTATCCATGTCGACGGCATCGACCTGGTCCTGAACGTGGACCCGGCCGGTGACCACAAGGACTATCTGCACCGGGCCGGCCGTACCGCCCGTGCGGGCCGTACCGGCACGGTCGTCTCGCTCTCCCTGCCGCACCAGCGGCGGCAGATCTTCCGGCTGATGGAGGACGCGGGCGTCGACGCCTCGCGCCACATCATCCAGGGCGCGGGCGCGTTCGACCCGGAGGTCGCGGAGATCACCGGCGCCCGGTCGATGACCGAGGTGCAGGCCGAGTCCGCCGGGAACGCGGCGCAGCAGGCCGAGCGTGAGGTCTCCCAGCTCACCAAGGAGCTGGAGCGGGCCCAGCGCCGGGCCACCGAGCTGCGTGAGGAGGCGGACCGGCTGGTCGCCCGGGTCGCCCGGGAGCGCGGTGAGGACCCGGAGACGGTGGTCGCCGAGGCGTCGGCGTCGGCCGTGGCGCCGGAGGCGGTCGCGGTTCCGGTCGCGGAGACGGTGGCCGTTGCGGAGCAGCAGGCTGAGACGCGGACCGAGACGCGGGCGGCCGGGTCGTCGTACGAGCGGGCCGAGCGGACCGAGCGCTACGAGCGGCCGGAGCGTTCGGACCGTGGTGGTCGTTCGTTCGAGCGGCGTGATGACCGTGGTGGGCGTTCGTACGAGCGTCGGGACGATCGGCGGGATGACCGTGGGGGTCGTTCCTTCGAGCGTCGCGATGACCGGCGGGATGACCGTGGTGGTCGTTCGTTCGAGCGGCGTGATGACCGTGGTGGGCGTTCGTATGAGCGTCGGGACGATCGGCGGGATGACCGTGGGGGTCGTTCCTTCGAGCGTCGCGATGACCGGCGGGATGACCGTGGGGGTCGTTCCTTCGAGCGTCGCGATGACCGGCGGGATGACCGTGGTGGTCGTTCGTACGAGCGTCGGGACGACCGGCGGGACGACCGTGGGGGTCGTTCCTTCGACCGTCGCGACGACCGCGGTGGGCGTTCCTTCGAGCGGCGGGACGACCGTCCGGGGCGTTCCTCCTTCGAGCGGCGCGACGAGCGGGGCGGGCACCGGGGCAGCGACCGGCCGTTCAACCGGGACCGGCAGGGCGGCGAGCGGCCCGGGTTCCGTGCCGGTGGCCACGAGCGGCCGTACGGCCGTCGGGACGATCACCGGGGGACCGGTGGCGGTTCCTTCGGGCGCCGTGAGGA
Organism: Streptomyces sp. NPDC048290; assembly: GCF_040652095.1. Taxonomy (NCBI): domain Bacteria; kingdom Bacillati; phylum Actinomycetota; class Actinomycetes; order Kitasatosporales; family Streptomycetaceae; genus Streptomyces; species Streptomyces sp. NPDC048290. The sequence continues at coordinate 69,991 of NZ_JBEZLM010000026.1, read as the reverse complement.
CAAGCCGCGCTGGAAGCGCAACGGCTGACCGTCTGGTCTGAACGGTCCGGGTGGTCCGGGCAGTGTGTGACGGGGAGGCCCGTACGACTTCGGTCGTGCGGGCCTTCCGCGTTTTCGGAGAGGTTTCGGAGAGGTTCGGAGGGGCTGAGTTCTAGCCAAATTGTGACGTGTGTCACGCCCTTGGTGGGGGCATTGCTGGGGGCATGACAGATGCTGAGGCAGGACCGGGCGCGGGGGTGGACGTGGGCGTCGGGGGCAAGGGGGGTGGTGGGGCGGGGCCGACCGACGAGGAGCGGCTCGCCCAGCTCGGGTACACACAGGTGCTGGCCCGTCGGATGTCCGCGTTCTCGAACTACGCGGTGTCCTTCACGATCATCTCGGTGCTGTCCGGCTGTCTGACGCTGTACCTGTTCGGGATGAACACCGGCGGTCCGGCCGTGATCACCTGGGGCTGGGTCGGGGTCGGACTGATGACGCTGTTCGTCGGGCTGGCGATGGCCGAGATCTGCTCGGCGTACCCGACCTCGGCGGGGCTGTACTTCTGGGCGCACCGGCTGGCTCCGCCGCGGACGGCGGCGGCGTGGGCGTGGTTCACGGGCTGGTTCAACGTGCTCGGGCAGGTCGCGGTGACCGCGGGCATCGACTTCGGCGCCGCGTCCTTCCTGGGCGCGTATCTGAACCTCCAGTTCGGGTTCGAGGTGACGCCGGGGCGGACGATCCTGCTGTTCGCGGCGATTCTGCTGCTGCACGGGCTGCTGAACACCTTCGGTGTGCGGATCGTCGCCATCCTCAACAGTGTCAGTGTGTGGTGGCACGTGGTGGGGGTCGCGGTGATCGTCGGGGCGCTGGCCTTCGTACCCGACCATCATCAGTCGGCGTCGTTCGTGTTCGGGGAGTTCGTGAACAACACCGGGTGGGGCAGCGCGCTGTATGTGGTGCTGCTGGGGCTGCTGATGGCGCAGTACACCTTCACGGGCTATGACGCTTCGGCCCATATGACGGAGGAGACGCACGACGCGGCGACGGCGGGCCCGAAGGGGATCGTGCAGTCGATCTGGACGTCGTGGATCGCCGGTTTCGTGCTGCTCCTCGGCTTCACCTTCGCGATCCAGTCGTACGAGGGGGCGCTCGCGTCGCCGACGGGGGCGCCGCCCGCCCAGATCCTGCTGGACGCGCTGGGCGCGACCGCGGGGAAGATGCTGCTGCTGGTGGTGATCGGGGCGCAGCTGTTCTGCGGGATGGCGTCGGTGACGGCGAACAGCCGGATGATCTACGCCTTCTCCCGGGACGGGGCGCTGCCGTTCTCGCGCGTCTGGCACACCGTGAGCCCGCGCACCCGGACGCCGGTCGCGGCGGTGTGGCTGGCGGCGGGGGGTGCGCTGGTGCTGGGGCTGCCGTACCTGATCAATGTCACGGCGTACGCGGCGGTCACGTCCATCGCGGTGATCGGGCTCTACATCGCGTACGTCATCCCGACGCTGCTGCGGCTGCGGAAGGGGGACGAGTTCGAGCGGGGGCCGTGGCATCTGGGGCGGTGGTCCCGGGCGATCGGGGTGGTCGCGGTGGGGTGGGTCGGTGTCATCACGGTCCTGTTCATGCTGCCGCAGGTGTCGCCGGTGACGTGGGAGACGTTCAATTACGCGCCGGTGGCTGTGTTGGTGGTGCTGGGGTTTGCGGCGGGGTGGTGGGGGATCTCGGCTCGGAAGTGGTTTTTGCGGGGGGATGGGAGTGGGGATTTGGGGGCGGTTGGGGTGGATGAGGTGGATGAGGTGGATGCGGTTTCGGGAGGGGTGGTGAAGGGGGCTTCGGGGGAGTAGGGGAGGGGGCTTCGGGAGGGGGGCGGGTGAGGTTCGGTGGGGGGTCGGGAGGGGTGGACGGGGAGGGGCCGGGCGCTTCGGGAGTGGTGGACGCGTAGGGTCCGGGTGGGTGTGGTGGGTCGTGTCGCGATACCCGATCGGAGACTCGGCCCGCTGCGGCTATGCTCGGGGGGCGACATCGCGTGTTACCGGGTGGGCCCTTAGCTCAATTGGCAGAGCAGTGGACTTTTAATCCATTGGTTGTGGGTTCGAGTCCCACAGGGCCTACGGGTTGTAGGTGGGGGATATGCCCTCTGACCTGCTACGCAGCGCCTGAGTCGGCTTCGGTCGGCTCGGGCGCTGACTCGTTTTCGAGCCATTGCGTGAGCGATGCGTGAGCGGATGTGGCCGGGGCCTACGGATTGGCTGCCGCTTGGGTGGACGGTTCGGCAGCCGACCGGCGCGACCGAGGGATCAGCTTCGCTGCCTTCTCCGCGATTTCGCGGTCCAGCTCAGGGAGCAGGCTCGTGTACGTGTCCGAGGTCAGCGCGATGGTCGAGTGCCGCAGGGTTTCCTTCACCGCGTGGATGTCGCCGCCGCCTCCGTGCGTGAGCGTCGCGGCGACGTGTCGTAGGTCCCGCAGGGTGATGGGCGGCAGGTCGGTCGTGGCGAGGAGGCGACGGAAGGTCTCCGAGACCGTCTCGGGGTGGAGCCAGGAGCCGTCTTCCTTGGTGAACACCTTGCCGGTGCCCTGCCAGGCGGTGCCCCACTGTGCGCGTTCCTTCTCCTGGCGGGCTCTGTGGTCGCGCAGCTCCGTGATGGTCGTGCTGTCGAGCGCGATCGTGTTGGCGCTGCCGTCCGTCTTCGGCTCCGACTCGTAGGGGTCCCAGCCGTCGACCACGATCTCCTTGGAGGGGGTGATGAGCCCGGCGTCCCTGATGGCCCGTTGCGCCTGACCGTCGTTGCGCAGGTGTCCGTGCGCTCGGGCCTCGATGGCGTACAGGCGCCGCCGGGCGGTGTCTCCCAGGCCGCCGAACGTCTGGGCGGTTTTGGCGAGCCGTACGGATTCACCGGGGCGTCCGTCCCAGAACGCCATGAAAGCCAACATGCCGTAGGCGTACGCCTGGATCGCTCCGTTGCCGATGGTCTTGCCGTACTGGGCGGAGGACCGGGCGAACGAGACGGCCGGCGTCAGCGCGCCCAGGTCGAAGGACATCGCGGCCAGCAGAGCGCTGGCCTGGGCAGCCGCGTAGTAGAGGCGGGTGTGCTGCTCGGGGGAGCGGGTGCGTTCCAGCAGCACCTGAGCCTGGTTCAGCAGGCTGGTCGCGTCCTGGTAGACGACGTCCGGGGTCGTGCGCTGTACCTGCGCGCGAGCTGGACCAGGTCGTCATGGAGCTGGTCGAGGCTGAGATCGTCCACGTGCATCGAAGCCGCTATTCCGGCATGTGAGGAGGCTTCCCGAGCGGCCATCAGCAGATCACTTTCGTCGAGCGGGGGCGGGGACACGGCCCGGGTGGGGGTTTCCCGCTCACGTTCCAGGAATTCGGAAGCGGGGCGGAAGAGATCTCCCACGGCGGTCTGGAACATGTGCTCCAGGGACTCTTGCCATGGGCGCGTGGGGAGTTGTCTTTACTTCCCCGACCTTCAGGAAGCGCTCGAAATGGCGTGCTGCCGGAGGCGGGGACACATCGTGGCCCTCGGATCGTAACCGGTCGGCGACGCGGGTGAATTCCTCGCCGAATGCCTGATGGGAGCGGATACCCCGCCTGTGGGCCAGGAGGAACAACACCGTGCGCTGACTCTGATCCATGTCCCCTCCACGGAATTGCGTTCCCGCTCATGGAATACCACGGCGGCTTCCCTCGGGAACCCCATTCTCCAGAATGGCAGGAAGAAGTCATATCGGCGTCACGGCTTCACCCGAAAGGTCAACCAGAAGACATAACGACGTCGTAGCCGCCGCCCCTCTCGTACCGCGACGCTGAATGCCCGCAAGCGACGAGGAGGAGGCCATGGGTACGGCTGCCGCACCGAGCACGACCCCTTCGGCCGAGACGGGCTTACCCGGCCGCGAGGGGCTGCCGCACCAGCATCGTGGCCGTGCTCGTCCGCAGGGTCGTGTGGAGGTGACGTTCGAGATCGCTCCGCCCGGCTCGCCCCATGACGTGTCCCCGCGGGACGCCGGACGAGTGAGCGGCATGCGGCGTATCACCCGCGCGTTCCTGGGCCACCACGGGCTCACCGTGGTGGAGTTCGAGGTGACGCTCATCGTCTCCGAACTGGTCACCAACGCGGTCGTGCACAGCCGGGGCGCGGATGTCGGCTTCACCCTGGCCCTCGGGGACGGCCGACTGCGCATCGCCGTACGGAACAGCCGTGCCGGGGTCTGCGCCCCCCGCTCGACCGGCGACGCAGACGAGCACGGTCGCGGTCCGCACATCGTGGCGGCCACGGTTCACGAACTCGGCGGCGCCTGGGGCGTCGAGGACGACGGCATGACGGTCGCGTGCTCCTTCCCCGTGCCGGGCGAAGACCTGGTGGCGGGAGGAGACCGGTGATCGGGGGCACAGAGGAGTCCTTCCGGCTTCCTTCAGCGGTTCGTGGCGCCGCCAGATCCCTGCCTTGGGCCGATGACGACCTGCCGTCGGCCCTGACCCCCAGGCAGGCACCACTGCGGCGCGGATCGTCACCGCGCCGGACACTTCATACGACGGACACCAGGAGCGACCCATGCCCGAAATCGAGCGCCAGACCCAGCACGACCGCACACGGGACGGGTTCGCCTTCCCGTCCCCTCGCCGGATGGGCGTACACGCCGTGATCATGAGGGGCAGGAGCTTGCTCCTGGTCACGAAGCCTCACCGGAACAACGAGTCCGTCTGGAGCCTCCCCGGAGGCTCCGCCGCCCCCGGCGAGACACCCGACGGGGCCCTGAGCCGCGTCCTCGCCGCGCGGCTGCGTCTGGAGGCCACGGCCGGGGACCTGCTCGCCTTCGACTTCGTCCCGGCGAAGCCGGGTCTGCACTGCGAGGGACTGAACTTCGTGTACGCGGTGCGCATCCCTGACGGCGTCGAGCCTGTGGTCACCGAGACCGGCTGGCTGGGCGAGGCCCGCTGGGTCGAGCGGTCCGCCATCAGCGAGTACGCCGCCGGTCACCCGCTGCGCCGCATCGAGCAGAGCCTCCTGGCGAAGGACCACGGACAGGTCGTGGACCTGCTCCTTGGAATGCCGCGCGGGGCTGAGGCCACGGCCGTGTAGACACCTGCCTGGTGGGAGTTCCGCACCGAGTCTCCCACCGAGTCCCTCCCGACAGGCTCCGCCTCCGCCCGCTCATCGGTCGGCGGCGGGCGGAGCCGGTGCTGGGCCGCCCCCGAACGCTCCAGCACCGGTCACCAGGACCGGCGCGGGGGTCGCCGTGGCCTGTTGTTCCTTCCCCGGCGGGTCATGAGAGCTTCCGCGCCGGGCCCATCACGGCCGACACAAGCGGTGAGCCGGGCGCCGACGGGATGCCGTCTCGGGCCAGGCACCGCACAACAGCCCGCTCCAACTGTCCGTCAGCCGGACCTGACATCGAGGCAGGCGGATGGTGCACAGCCCGCAGCGCCGAGGTCGGCACCGCGGTTCTGTCCATCCCAACCCGAACACGGAGGTACGAATGACTGACCTCGGGACACCCGCAGTTCCCGCGCAGCGGCGTCGGGAAATGAGCGGAGGCGTCGCATACGCCTTCAACGGGCAGCACTTCGCCGCCCCGGCGGAACTCGACATCACCGCCGCCGCGAACACGCTCACCGCCCCGCTCTCCGTGATCGTGCAGGTCACCAAGCGGTGCGACTTCGACTGCACCTTCTGCTCGGAGACCCTTCAGCTGCCCGACCCCACCCTCGACCAGCTCGACACCATCCGCCAGAACCTGACCGGAACCGGACGGGTCTTCCTGTCCGGCGGTGAGCCGCTGATGCGCAAGGACTTCGGCGAGGTCGTGGACATCTTCCACGGGCACCACATCGTGGCCGTGCCCACGAACGCCACGCACGCAGCGGACCACGCACGGAACATCGCCGGGAAGATCGCATACGCCAACGTCGGGTTGGAGGGACCCCGGGCCGCGTTCCGGCGGGTGCGCGGGGACTACGACAGGACGATGACCGGCGTCCGAGTCCTTCAGGAGGCAGGTATCCCCCTCGCCCTGTCCGCCGTGGTCTACCGCTCGACCCTCTCGGTCCTGCCGTACACCGTGCAGATCGGGGATGTGCTCGACGCGACCAAGGTGAAGCTGATCCTGCCCCTGCGCAAGGGAAACGCGCTCAACCTCGCCGACCACGAGTTCATCACCACCGGCGAGGCCGATGCGGTGTTCGCCCGGCTGCGGGATCTGCGGACGCAGATGCAGTGGTCCCCGGCGCTGCGGCTCACCGCGTGGACCCCGCAGAACGAGGGACACATGATCGTCGTCGAGCCGAACGGTGTGGCGCGGGCGTGGCCCGTCTACGACGCGCCGGACCTGTGGGAGCCGCTCGGCAACGCCCTGGAGGAGCCGATCGCGGACATCTGGGCGCGGTACCGCTTCAAGGAGAACCACGTCTCCAAGTACGTCGGCCGTTCCATCCACGCACTCGCCCAGGGGGTGTGAGGTGGAGCAGCGGACGAACCTGGGATGGCCCGAGACGCCCTTCGGGTCGAGCACCTCGCCGGTGCAGCGCCCGGCAGGTGCCCGGCTGGCCGCGTTCTCCCTGCTGTGGGGAGAGGCCGGCGGCGACCCGGTTCTGTTCTCATGGGTGCCGCCGCGGTGTTCCTGCGGATTCACCGCACGCGTTCAACGGCCGTGTCCGCGCCCCTCGCGCACTTCGGATACCGGGTGCTGATCCCCGGCACGATGGGGGAGGACCGGGCCGTCGTCCAGCAGCTCGACACTCTGCTCGTGCAGGCCCGCCGCGAGGCGCGGATCATCGCCTGGCACAGCGGCGCGGACGACCTGCACGTCCTGCGTCGGCTCCCGGGGGTCGAGCACGAGGCCCGGCACCCGGGCGTGCACGTGGTGGCGGACGGCTGGGAGGACCGGGCGCGGCCGTACAGGGGTACGGCACTGTGCGTGGACACCGCCCTGGACCTCGGTCCGACCGGCCTCATCAGCGACACTGCCGTCGCCCACAACCTCGTCCCGCTCGACGGGTTCGAGGGCGGGCGCCAGCAGGACAGCGCCCAGCGGCAGTGCGACCGCCCAGCCGCCGGTGCCCCGGTCGACGGGGACGCGCTGGCCGCCGGCGTTCTGTACTCCGCTCTGGCCACCGCGCTGCTCGGCGGCCTCAGAACGGGCCGCCTGCACTGGCAGGGAGCGCTGAGCATCCGCGACCCACTCGAACAGGTGGCGTGGAGCGCCGCTCCGCCTTTCCTGGGCGGCCCGGTCCCCACCACCGTCAAGCCGCATCCTGCCGGGCCGTACGCACCCGGCACAGGGCCCCGCCCTCCGGCGGAGAGCACCCGATGATCATCACGAGCAGCATGTCCGCCGCCCACGCGCTGGAGCCCCCGCCCCGACGCACCGGGACCGTACGGATCGCGTCCGTCGACGTGGAGTGGACGAAGAACTACCGGGTCAAGAACGGCCGACGCCCGTTCTGCTACAGCGTCGCCTGGCTCGACCTCCCCACCAGCCATACCGCCGACCTGGCCGATGTCCCGTTCGACTGGACCAGCGTCTACGTCGAGGAGCCCGACGAGACGGACCCGCTGATCAGGCACGCCGCGCGTGCGGTGGCCGTGGCCGAACGGACGGCGGACATCGTCACCGGCCACCAGTTCTGCGCCGACCTGTCCGTCCTGGAGGCCAACGCACCGGCGGACGCCCGGCCCGCCCTTCAGCGGGCACGCGAGCGGTGGAGGCAGCGCCGAGAGGCCGTCACCCAGGACGGGGGCCGGTACGTCGACCCCCGCTACGACGCCGGGCACCTCCTGACCGGCACGTCCCGCCGCCTGGTCGACGTATGCACCGAACTGGGGCTCGACGTCACCCAGCCCGAGCTGCGCCGCACGTCCATGCCCGCCTGGCACCGGCGGTGGATCGAGACCGGCGGGCCCGAGGGCCGCGAGCGGGTCAGCGTCCTGAACCTGCGCCACTCCCTGTCCACCGCCTACGTCGCCGCGCTCAACGAGGGCCTCGTACGACGGCCGGAGCCCGGCCTGAACGTCAACCGGTCCCTCGCCCTCGGGGCCCGGGGCGCCTGGGCCTGGCTGGACGACCCCACCTTCACCACCCTCCTGGAGGAGGACCCGTGACCATCCGCGGATGCCGCGTCATCGCCGTCGAAGGCACCCAGGCGGCAGGCAAGACCACCCTCGTCCACGCACTCACCGCCCACCTGCGCGAACACGGCGTCAACGTCACCAGCACCGGCGAACCCGCCCGCGCCAGCCCCTTCATGGAAGAAATCGTCCTGCACGGACTGGGCGACTTCGACCTCATCGCCGAACTCGACCTGCTGGCCCAGCACCTCACCGTCCCCCTGCGCGCCGCCCGCCACCACCAGCTCCTCATCACCGACAAGACCCCCGCCAACGTCCTCGCCCTCGCCGGCCTGGTCCTCGACCCGCTCGAACCGCACATGAGCCGGGTCCTCGGAGCCGCCGAAGCACTGTGCCGCGCCTGGATGCCCGTCGCCTACGACGCCGTCGTGTACTGCCAGGACCGCTACGACCAGAAGGCCGGCGGCGACCGCATGCGGGAGAAGGTCCTCAGCCTCCAGGACGAGACCGACGACGCACTCTGGCGAACCCTGCGCTCCTGCGAAGTGCAGCCGCTGAAGCTCCCCACGGGCCTGACCGTGACCGAACGGGTCCATTGGACGTCGGAACGCCTGAGCGGCATGGGTCTGATCGCCCCCTGAGCCCGGCTAGAGTCCGTTGCCGGTACCCGCACCCCACCGGCCCCAAGGACGCACATGGCTCCCCAGCGCCCCGTGATCGACGTGATGCTCATCCTGGAGCGCGACGGGGCCGTGTGTCTCGCCGAACGCCAGGGCACCGGCTACGCCGACGGCATGCTCAACCTCCCCTCCGGCAAGCTGGAGACCGGCGAGGACGTCTACGACGCCGTCATCCGCGAAGGGCACGAGGAGATCGGCGTCACCGTCGAGCGGGAAGCCCTGAGGGCGGTGCATGTGATGCACTTCCGCAACCCCGAGGGCCAGGCCCGCATCGGCTGGTTCTTCACCGCGCGGCACTGGGACGGCGAGCCGCGCAACATGGAGCCCCACAAGTGCGCGGGCCTGCAATGGCACCCGATCGCCCACCTGCCGTCCCACACCGTTCCGTACAACGCGCTCGGGCTCCGCCATTACGCCAAGGGGGAGCCGTTCTCGACGCACGGGTGGTAGCACGTGCCCGGCTTGGTCCCGGCGTTCGCGATCCGGCAGCCGGTCCGCCTCGGGGCCGTGGACTCCCGCTCGCCGGCTATGTGCGACGGACGATGGTTGGTCTGCCCTCGGTGCCCTCGGGCAGGGTATGGCGGGGTACGGGGAGTGGTGAGGCGAGCGAGGCAGCGTGACCCCACTGCCCGGTATTGACCGCGACAACGTGTGACAGGAACCGCGCTCGGGACTGCTGCAGGATCAGTTGACAGCGGGGTCCACACAGTTTGGGCGGTGGGTGGGGTCATGGGGGCCAGCACGGCGGTCTACGTCCTCACCCCTGGAACACCGGCCCGTGCGGGGCCGACCCCGCACGGGCCGGTGAATCGGTGTCGACGGGGGACATCCCGCAGGCGCGGGACCGACTACAGGTCGGGCAGGTCCTCAATACGACACACGGGAACACCCCCGCAGGCGCGGGGCCGACCGGCCCCACCCGATCATGTGCACCTCTCCGTCCGGAACACCCCCGCAGGCGCGGGGCCGACAGCGTCACCGCCCCGGACGCCGGGACCAGGTAGGGAACACCCCCGCAGGCGCGGGGCCGACAGTACGGCGGGTTGAACTGGTACACGCCACGCTGGAACACCCCCGCAGGCGCGGGGCCGACCCTCCCGCTCCGGCCGACGGCGCGCCGACCCTGGGAACACCCCCGCAGGCGCGGGGCCGACTGACCCGGCCAGATCGCCGGGGCGGGCCGCTCTGGAACACCCCCGCAGGCGCGGGGCCGACGGCGGGGCACCATCATGCACACTTTACTCACTAGGAACACCCCCGCAGGCGCGGGGCCGACGCGCATCGGACGGGCCTGTCGGCCTGCCGTTGAGGAACACCCCCGCAGGCGCGGGGCCGACGTGGGCATCCGCAGGGGGTCCCCCCCGTACTCGGGAACACCCCCGCAGGCGCGGGGCCGACTACAGCGCCTGCGCCGCCGCCGCCAACGCCTCGGGAACACCCCCGCAGGCGCGGGGCCGACTCTTCGCGACCTGCACCTTTATCCGCGAGGCGAGCCGTTTTCATTCAGTGGGATCGCCCCGAGATTCCGATCAGAATGGGTCAACAGCCAGCGAGAGAAGACAACTATGGTCAATCCCTCACTCCTTCTCGATGCTGACCCTAGACTCCCCAGTCACTTTACTGACCCGAGCAGAGCAGGTGGCGTGTCCACGAGCGGAGTTGAGGCGGACGACCGTTGCAGTGGTCTTCTCGGTCTGCTGTGGGGGAAGTCCGAGGAGAAGGCCGGCGGAACGATGAATCTGCTGCTGTCGCATCTCCTGGACACGGCAGCTGTGGCGGAGTGTATGTGGGACGGATTCCTTGCGCCCGCCACCCGGCGAATGCTGGACGAGATCGCCGGAGGACCGGGCGGGGGCCGTCGTCTGTTCGCCTGGCTGTGTGGGGTGCATGACTGCGGGAAGGCCACGCCCGCGTTTCAGCGGATGTGGCCGAAAGGCGCGGAAGCGGTACGCGCGGCCGGGCTCGGCTGGTCGGAGCCCGCGATCGCTCGGTGCAGGTGGCGGCATGACCGGGCCGGCGGGTATCTGCTTCAGGGAATCCTGCCGAAGGGCGGCTGGAGCGAGGAGCACGTGGCCTGGGTCTGGCCGTTGGTGGCAGGGCATCATGGCGCGTTCCCCGACCGCGCGGCGACGCAGCCCGCGCGGTCGGCGCGGGGGCAACTGGCCGGCAGTGGCCGTTGGCCCGAGGTCCAGCAGGCGTTGGTGCAGCGGTTCACCGATGCCCTGGGCTTTCGTGATCTGGCGGAGGTGGAGCCCGGCCGGGTTCCCTCGCGGGCCGGGCAGTTGCATCTGAGCGGGCTCATCGTGATGGCGGACTGGATCGCCAGCGACGAGCGGCACTTCACCGGTGTCGATGTTCTGGAAAGAGTGACCCTCCAGCACTCCCGCGCCCGTGCCGCGGCGGCGTGGGAGGGGCTTCGTCTGCGTGGCGGGTGGGGGCGGCTGGCCGAGCCGGGGCCTGAGGCGTTCGGTGACCGGTTCGGGCAGGACCCCCGGCCGTCGCAGCGGATGGTCATGGAAGCGGCGCGGAGTATGGAGGCCCCGGGTCTGCTGGTGGTCGAGGCGCCGATGGGGGAGGGCAAGACGAAGGCCGCACTGCTGGCGGCCGAGATCCTGGCGGCGAGGTTCGGTGCGGACGGCGTGTTCGTGGGGATGCCGACGCAGTCCACCTGCGATCCGATGTTCAGCCAGGTCAGGTCCTGGGTCGGCCGGATCGGGGCGGACTTGGACGATCAGGTCGCCCTGCTGCACGGCAAGCGGATGTTCAACAAGGAGTGGCAGGAACTGCTGGAGCCGGACGGGGCCGCCGCCCCGGAGGACCGGTTCGGAGCAGTGGACGAGTATGGGGAGTGCCAGGACGACGATCTTTACGGGCTCCACGGGGCCGACGTCGCCGTACGGGAAGGAGTACCGGCCCAGGCATCCTCGCGGGGGCCGGCCGAGTGGTTCCTGGGCGCGAAGCGGGGGCTGCTGTGTCCTTTCGTCGTCGGCACCATCGACCAGTTGCTGTTCGCCGCGACCCGGACCAAGCATGTGATGCTCCGTATGGCGGGGCTGGCCGGCAAGGTCGTGGTCCTCGACGAGATCCATGCGGCGGACGTCTATATGTCGCAGTTCCTCAAGGAGGGCCTGCGCTGGCTGGGCCAGGCGGGTGTGCCGGTCGTCCTGCTGTCCGCGACCCTTCCGCCCCGGCAGCGCCGCGAGCTGATCGACTCCTATCTCGCCGGCGCGGTGTCCCGCGAGGAGTTCTCCGCCGAGTCACTGCCCGATCCGCTCGGCTACCCCTCGGTCACCAGCGTGTGGAGGGCACCCGACGGCTCCGGCTGGCGCTTCGCCGTGGCGGACTGTGCCGGTTGGCGCGGCGATCTGTCCGTCGCCGTCGACTTCCTGCCGGAGACGATTCCCGGTCCGCAACTGCCGTATGAGCAGCGAGGAGTGGTCAGGGCCGAGGCCGACGCGGCGGTCGCCGCGTATCTCGGCCGCGAACTCGCCGACGGTGGGTGTGCGCTGGTGATCCGGAACACCGTCGATCGCGCGCAATCGCTGTACGCCGCACTCCGGACCCGCTTCGGTGACGATGTGCTGCTTCTGCACGGGCGTATCGCGGTCGGGCCACGGGCCGATCGCACGGAGGAATGCCTGCGTCTGCTCGGTGCGCGGGAGAAGGACCGGCCGTCGGGCCGACCGGCGCGACTGATCGTGGTGGCCACTCAGATCGCGGAGCAGTCCTTCGACGTCGACGCGGATCTCCTCATCACCGACCTCGCCCCGATCGACCTGCTGCTTCAGCGGATCGGGCGCTTGCACCGGCATGAGGGGACCGCCCGTCCCGGTCGGCTGGGCAGACCGCGGGTCGTGATCACCGGGTTCGACGGTACGGGCGAGGCGGCGTCACTGAAGCGTCCCGCGCCGCGGTTTCTCGGCGGGTCGGAGTTCATCTACGGGCGTCACCTGCTCCTCAGAGCCGCCGCGCTGCTCTTCACGGCCACGGACGGCTGGCGTGTTCCCGGGCAGGTGCCCGAACTGGTCACGCTCGGATACAGCGAGGGCGGGGACGAGGGCGAGGGCGGGGGAGCGAGCGGGGGCGGGGTTGACGGCGAAGGCCGGATACCGCGGGCATGGCGCGAGGACGCGGAAGCGGCCCGGCTGCGCTGGGAGGAGGAACAGCGGCGGCGAGCCGACGACGCATCCGGGTGCCTGCTGACACGCCGGGGCGACAGGGAGGGTACGACCCTGTCCGGACTGCACTACTCCTCGGTCCCGGGCGCCGGTCGGGACACCGACCTGGATGCTGTGGTCCGTGACGGCGAGGCCGGTACGGAAGTCATCGTCCTGATGCGGGACGGTGAGACGTATCGGACGCTCTCGGGACGCGCCCTGACGGTGAACGGGGACGTACCGGACGCACTGCTGGAGGACGTCCTCGGCGGGACAGTACGGCTTCCCCCGCGCTACACGGCGGCTGCGGCTCTGGAACTTGCTCCCCTGCCCGGTTGGCTCGGTCACCCTCGGCTCGGATACAGCCCGGCACTCGTTCTCGACCCGGGGCGGGGGGCTGTTCTTGCCGATCGGGTGGTGCGTTATGAGAAGGAGTTGGGTCTGGTGGAGGAGACGGCGGCCCCTGTCAAGGCTGGGGCCGGAGCATGAGGGAGAGAGGGTCGGCGGGGCGGTGTCGGTGGTCCCGCGCGGTCACCGCCGGTCCTGCGCGCGAGGCGCCCGGCCGTCTCAGAGGCTCACGCGGTTGTGCGGGATCGATCCATTCCCGTTCCATTCCCGTTCCACTCCTCGCTCCATTCCTCGTTCCATAAGAAAGGCTTGGGGGGACCAAGTTGTTCAATTTGCTGGATGAGCCCTGGTTACCTGTAAGGGGTCTCGGCGGCGACGGTTCCGCGGAGCGGAGTGCGGTCCCTTCCGGAGTCGTGGAGGAAGTCGGGCTGCGTCGCCTTCTTCTGGAGGCCGACCGGTTGCAGGACCTTGTGGTCGACCTGCCGACCCAGAAGCCCGCGATTTTCCGTCAGGTGCTGCTTCCCGTCGTCACGCACGCACTCGGCCGACCCGCCAATCCCGCTCAGTGGGTGGAGATGTTTCGGGCCGGTGCCTTCACGCCCGAGCAGCGGCAGAAACTCGTCGGCTATCTGGACGATCACCATCACCTCTTCGACCTGTTGGATTCCGTCGACCCCTTCGCGCAGGTTTCCGGACTGCACACGGCCAAGGGGGAGACGAAAGGATCGGCTCTCCTGGTCGCGACCGCCGCGACCGGGAACAACGTGCCCCTGTTCTCCTCCCGCAGCGAAGGCGACCCGCTGGAGCTGACGCCCGCGCAAGCCGCGCGCTGGCTCGTGCACACCCACTGCTGGGACACCGCCGCCATCAAGACCGGTGTCGTAGGCGATCCACAGGCGAAGGCAGGAAAGACGACCGGCAACCCGACCGGACCGCTCGGTCAGTTGGGCGTGGTGATGCCCATGGGACGCACCCTGTACGAGACGCTCCTGTTGAACATCCCCTTCGGGCAGGCGTCGCTGTCGGACGACCTGCCGCAATGGGCACGGCGTGCGCGGGACGGCAGGGTCGAGGACACCCTGTCGTGTGCCACCGCCGCCTGGCAGACGCGGTCGGCTCGGGGGCTGCTGGACCTCTGGACCTGGCAGTCCCGGCGTATCCGGTTGATCCCCGAGGAGACCCCCGCCGGGACCCGTGTCACCCGAGTCGTCGTGGCGGCCGGCGACCGGCTCACCGTGACGCCCACCGATGAGCCCCACACCACCTGGATCAGGGACCGCCCCGTGTCCCGCGCCAGGAAGAGCGCTGAGAAGAGCACCACGCAGAGCGCCACGAGGAGTGCCAGGACCGCGGCGCCGACCGGCGAGCGGCCCCGGCGGCATCAGCCGGGGCGAGCCGCCTGGCGTGGCCTCGAAGCCCTGCTGGCGGTCGAGAGGATGGCCGCGGACCCCGAGGCGACCGCCAGCCGTGCCGGTTTCCGGACCAGTGTTCTGCTCACATCCCTCAGCGAAACGCTGGACCGGCTGCCGGAGGCGTATCCCCTCCAGATCGAGCTGACCGGCATCACGTACGGCAACCAGTCCGCCGTCATCGAGGACATCTTCTTCGACGAGATCCCGCTCCCGGTGACCGCACTGGACCTGGACGGCATCGTCTACGGCACGCTCCTGGCCGCTGTCGAACAGGCCGAGGCACTGGCCGCGGCCGTCAACAGCCTCTCCGCGGATCTTCGGCGGGCCGCCGGCAGCGAACCGATCCCCTGGGACAAGGGACAACGCCCCGGCGACACCCTTCTGCACGCCCTCGACCCGGTCGTGCGGCGGCTGCTGGCCGGTCTGCGCATGGTGGGAGAGGACTTCGACGCGTCCGAGCGCGGGCTCGAAGCCTGGGAGGAGAAGGCCGAACGTGCCACGTGGAAGGTGGCGGAGCAGGTCTTCTCCACTGCCGCGCCCGGCCTGTTCACCGGCCGCTCGGCGAGCAAAGGAAGCAAGGACGGCAAGGACGGCAAGGACGGCAAGACCTACGTGTACCGGCTGAGCACCGCGGAGCGGAACTTCCGCGACCGTCTGGACGCGGTCCTCACCCGCCGCGCGGCACAGCGCAAGGGCCGATGGGCCATGACTCCGAGCTTTCCGGCTCCACTTCACGCCTGATGGCTTTCTGACGGAAGGGGACCGCAGTGTCCACCACCCCGCAGCACGGCACCACCCCTGCCGACAGCCCCGACCTCCGCCGCTACTGGACGCAACGCGTGGACAGCAGCGGTGCCTGGCGCACCCAGCGGACGAACGGGACGTCCCTGCGGCCCCCCGGCGAGGACCTGGCCGCGCTCCGTTCCGGCCTGGGGCGACCGGCCGGCACCGTACCCGCGCTCTGGCGCTTCTACACCAGCCCCGTCGACGGGCGGGTGACACCGGAACTGGAGGCCGAACACGCGGCCCTGTCGCTCTACGGCCTGCACCAGCAGAGCCAGAGCCGCCCCATGCACCAGCCCGGCAGCCACATCGGGACCGCACTGCGGACCCTGCACCGCGGCGGACGCTTCAGTGAGGAGGCCGTCGACCGGCGTGTCGCGGCGGCGGTCCATGCCTCCTCGGTCACCGCTCTGGTCTACCGGCTGCGCGGACTGGTCACTCAGCTGCGCTCCGTGGACGCGCCGCTCGACTACGACCGACTGCTCCAGGACATCACACGCTGGCACTACGCCGAGTCCCGGCAGAGTGTCCGCCGGGACTGGGGGCTCGCCTATCACGCGTGGAACGCCCGTGGTGGCAAGGAGTCACCCGAGAAGGCGCGCTGATGGCGCCGAGACGCCCTCCGGTGAGCCGACCGGTCCGACGCGACCGGTTCCGGCTCCCTCGCAGGTAGTCGGCGTTCCCGGCCGGCACCTCGTCCGCGACGTCCAGTCCAACCCACGGGACAGCGGTCCGTCAGAGCCGGCCACCTCTTCCCCGTACCCATGCCCTTGCTGTGCCACTGACCGAACCGCTGGAGGACCCATGGCGGCGCCCGAGCCCCGCACCTATATCGACGTGCACATTGTGCAGACCGTGCCCCCGGCCAACCTCAACCGGGATGACCAGGGCAATCCGAAGGAGGCGTACTTCGGCGGGGTGCGCCGCTCCCGCGTCTCCTCGCAGGCGTGGAAGCGCGCCACCCGGACCCATTTCAGCGAGCGCCTTCCCGAGCAGGACCTCGCCACTCGTACCCGGCGGATCGGCAAGGCGCTGGCCGGGCGGATCGCTGTGATGACCGGCCTGGACGACGAGGCGGCGAACCGCCTGGCAGGAGCACTTCTGGCGCCCTTGAAGATCAGCGCGGGCAAGAAGGAAGGCGACTCCGCCTATCTGTTCTTCTACGGCCGCCGCCAGATCGACGCCGTGGCAGCCCTGATCAAGGACAAGGCGGCCGAACTCGTCGCCCTGGACGACGAAGAACTGGCCGCCGAGATCAAACAGCTTCCTGTCCAGGAGAAGTTCAGCACCGGGCACCCCATGGATGTCGCTCTCTTCGGACGCATGGTCGCCGACATCCCCGCGCTCAACGTCGACGCGGCTACCCAGGTCGCGCACGCGCTCTCCACCCACGCGGTGGAGCTGGAGTTCGACTACTTCACCGCGGTGGACGACGAACAGAAGAAGGGAGAGGAGACCGGTGCCGGCATGATCGGCACCATCGGTTTCAACTCCGCGACCCTCTACCGCTACGCCACCGTCGGCCTGCACCAGCTCGTCCACAACCTCACGGATGAGGAAGCCGCGGTGACCGCGGTCGAGGAGTTCCTGACCTCCTTCGCCCGCTCCATCCCCTCGGGATACGCGAACTCCTTCGCCCACCGCACCCTGCCCAGCCTCGTCGCGGTCACCGTACGGTCCGACCAGCCCGTCAACCTCGTCTCCGCCTTCGAGGAACCGGTCACCGGGTCCGCCGGAATCGCGGCGGCCTCCGCGGCCCGGCTGGCGTACGAGCACGCCAGGGCCGTCAGCGCCTGGGGCGACGCCCCCGCCTTCACCGCCCTGTGCCACACCTTCCCCACCCCCGGCGACACCGCCGAGCTGCTGGAGCACACCTTCGGCACAGCGGTCTCCTTCCCCCACCTCCTCAAGGGCGTGCGCGCCCATCTGACCGACACCCTCAAGCAGGCCGCCCGATGACCCCACCGCCCGTCCCACAGCAACGGGACCGCGACCGAGACCGCGACCGCGACCGCGACCGAGACCGCGACCGAGACCGCGACCGAGACCGGGATCAGGGGCATGCGGTGCTGCTGCTCCGCCTCGCCGGTCCGCTCCAGTCGTGGGGCTCACGCAGCTCCTTCAACCGGCGGGAGACCGGATCGGAGCCCACCAAGTCCGGAGTCATCGGCCTGCTGGCCGCGGCCTCCGGACGTGCCCGCGAGGACCCGCTCGACGAACTTCTGCCCCTGCGCCTGGGAATCCGTGTCGATCAGCCCGGAACCCTGCTGCGCGACTACCACACCGTCAGCGACTACCGGGGCCGTCCCTTGCCCCAGGCCGGTGTGAACGCCAAGGGCATCCAGAAGCCGACCTCCCCCGCGAAGAACACGCATGTCACCGTGCGCTACTACCTCCAGGACGCGGTGTTCGTCGCCGCTGTGGCGGGGCCCCGCCCGTTGCTCGACACGCTCGACCAGGCGCTCTGTGCCCCCGCGTTCCCCCTGGCCCTGGGCCGCCGATCGTGCCCTCCCACTCAACCGCTCCCGCTCGGTGTACGCGACGGAAGCATCGAGGACGTACTGCGGGAGGAGCCCTGGCAGGTGTCCAGGCGGGCCCGCGAACGGTACGCGGCGGAGTGGGGCCGCGAGCGCCGCCTCGGCCATCCCCTCCACCCCGCCAGGGTGGACCGCGCGGTCACCGTGGAGGACCCGGACGGGGACGACATCCTCCACGACGCACCCGTCTCCTCCTCCTTCCATCCGCACTCCCGTACCTTCACCAGCCGACGCGTGCGGCACGGCTGGCTGAGCATCCCCACCGGCTTTCCCGTGACCGACGACCACCCCACCGGCTCGGACGACGAGGCCGGACACGACCCCTTCGCCCTGCTGGGCTGGTGATCGCCATGGCCTATCTCTCCCGTATCCGTATCAACCCGCTCCGGGCACAGAGCCGTCTGCTGCTCGCCAACCCCCGCGCTATGCACGGTGCCGTCATGGGGGGCACCCCGGGAGCGGCGGACGGCGCGCGCATCCTCTGGCGCCTGGACGCCGACAACCCCCACCGCCCCCATCTGTTCGTCCTCACCAGCTCCAGGCCGGACTGGACGCATGTGATCGAGCAGGCGGGCTGGCCCGACGCCGACGGGGAACACGTGGCGGTCCGCGACTACGCTGCTCTCCTGGGGCAGATCGCCACCGGCCGCGAGTTCGCCTTCCGCCTGACGGCCAGCCCCGTCCAGAACACCCAGACACCGCACACCCCCACCCCCGTTCAGGCGGCCCGGCTGTCCGCCCGTACGGACAGCGAGCTCGTACGCGGCTTCCGGCTCGGGCACCGCACGGCCGCCGCCCAACTCGGCTGGTTCCTCGACCGCACCGAACGCTGGGGCTTCGACATCCCGGCATCACGCACCGACCCCCCGGCGCCCGGCCTCGACGGCCCCGAGCCGGCAACCCCTCCGGGGCTCGCGGACATCGACCCACCGCGCGAGGTCCGCATCATCGACCGGCAGCGCCACTCCTTCACCAAGGGCGGCAAAGGTCCCCGCGTCACCTTCCACAGCGCCACCTTCGAGGGACGCCTCCGCGTCACCGACCCCACGGCTCTCACCACCCGGCTCCTGGAGGGCATCGGCCCTTCCAAGGCGTACGGCTGCGGCCTCCTCACTCTCGCCCCCCTCCCCACGCGGAAGGACTGAGCCATGGCCGAGCCCTGGTGGAAGGCCGACCCGCACGACCTGCACCGCGTCGTGGACCGGGTATCGAGTGTCTACGTCGAGCGAAGCCACCTCGACCGCGACGAGAACGCCGTCGTCGTCATCAACAAACGCGAAACCGTACGCGTACCGGCCGCCATGATCGCCGTCCTGCTGATCGGCCCCGGCACCCGTGTCACGCACGGCGCCATCCGCCTCTTGGCCGACTCCGGCACCGCGGTCTGCTGGGTCGGCGAGCAGGGCGTACGGATGTACGCGGCCGGCCTCGGCCCCAGTCGTGGCGCGGGCCTGCTCCACCGCCAGGCATGGCTCGTCACCCGGCCCAAGGAACGCCTCGACGTCGCCCGCGCCATGTACGGCATGCGCTTCCCCGGCGAGGACGTGTCCAAGGCCACGATGCAGCAGCTGCGGGGCCGTGAGGGGGCGCGCTTCCGCAAGCTCTACCAGGAACACTCGCGCCGCAGCGGTGTGCCCTGGGACGGCCGCGTCTACAAGGCCGGAGACGCCTTCGCCGCGGGCGACGACCTCAACCGTCTGCTGTCCGCGGCCAACGCCGCGCTCTACGGCATCTGCCATGCGGTCGTCGTCGGCCTCGGCGCCAGCCCGGGTCTGGGCTTCGTCCACACCGGATCGGCGATCTCCTTCGTCCTGGACATCGCCGACCTCTACAAGGCCGAGTACACCGTCCCGCTCGCCTTCGACCTCGCCGCCCAGGGACTCACCGACGAGCGGGACGCCCGTATCGGCCTGCGCGACCAGATCGCCGAGACGAAGCTGCTGGGCCGCGTCGTGCACGACGTGAAAGCCCTCTTGAACCCACCGGACACCGACTTCGACACCCCGGAGACGAGTGAACTGTGGGACGAGCGCCGAGGATCGGTCCCCGCAGGGGTGAACTGGGCCTCCGATGCCCACTCCGGTGGATCACGGGATGCCGCTCCGCCCGCAGGACCCGAGCGTCCGGGACGGGGCGTCCCCGCAGTCGTCGAGGCGGGTATGGGCGAACAGCACATCACCGTCATCGGACCGGAGTTCGACGAGCCATCCTCCCCGGAGTCACCGGAGGGCGCCCCATGACAGTGATCGTCCTGATCGCCGCTCCCGAGGGGCTCCGCGGCCATCTCACCCGCTGGATGGTCGAGGTCAACGTCGGAGTCTTCGTCGGCAACCCGAGCCGCCGTGTCCGCGACCGCATCTGGGAACTCCTCGCCACCCGGATCGGCGACGGCCAGGCAGTCCTGGTCGAGCCCGCCTCCAACGAGCAGGGCTGGGCAGTCCGGACAGCGGGCCGCGATCGTTGGCGGCCGGTCGACTTCGACGGCTTGATCCTCTCGGCACGCAATCGACGCTGATCGGACACCTGAGGCTCGGGTGACGGGGAGGGGAATCGCCCTGGGCGGGGCGGGGCGGGGCGGGGCGGGGTCTGGGCTGGGCCTGGCCTGGGCCTGGGCCTGGCCTGGGCTGGGCTGGGTGCCTGGCCCAGCCACTTGGTGAGGTCCGCCGGTGCGCGGTGCTTGATGCGCGCGGTGCACGGCAGGGGCTTTTCGGCCTAGTGAACTCGGTTTGGGAGCTGACCTGCACGTGCGCCTGCGCGGCATCGTGGCTGTCGGGGACGGGCCCCGACTGGGCGGGGCCGACACGCGCTTCTCGGAGGGATTTCTGCGTGCGCGGTGAACACCCCCGCCTGCGCGGGGCCGACACAACACCCCAAAAAACCCATACCAGACACACAGGAACACCCCCGCCTGCGCGGGGCCGACTGGGACAGCGGCATGGACGACCCGAGCACGTCCGGAACACCCCCGCCTGCGCGGGGCCGACGCCCTGGCGGCGCTGCTGGTCGCGGAGGCGCAGGGAACACCCCCGCCTGCGCGGGGCCGACATGACCAGGACCCTGCCCTTCCTCTACGGCCTGGGAACACCCCCGCCTGCGCGGGGCCGACGAGCGGAACGCCCCACTGGATCATCCCGAGCACGGAACACCCCCGCCTGCGCGGGGCCGACATGTCAACGAAAACAGTGGTCCGCTCCACCCACGGAACACCCCCGCCTGCGCGGGGCCGACGGCTGCCACACGGCAGCGGCCTCGACCCACGCCGGAACACCCCCGCCTGCGCGGGGCCGACCCGGGGCCTGTCCTGGTATGGCGGCATCCGGTGGGAACACCCCCGCCTGCGCGGGGCCGACGGCGTAGGATTCCGGCTCGTGGCCGACATCGACGGAACACCCCCGCCTGCGCGGGGCCGACACCGCGACCGCCGACGACGCCGACGGCAACCAGGGAACACCCCCGCCTGCGCGGGGCCGACTGCGAAAGACCTCGACCGACTGACGCCCCACGGGGAACACCCCCGCCTGCGCGGGGCCGACGGTCTGCAATGATGTGGCCACGGTTGGCCTCTCGGAACACCCCCGCCTGCGCGGGGCCGACTCCACTGCGACGGTGAGCGTGTCGAACTGATCCGGAACACCCCCGCCTGCGCGGGGCCGACACTTCCTGACCTGCTCTTCTTCCAGCGGTGAGCCCTGTTTTCATTTAGCGGGACTCGGGTGAAGTGTTGCTCTGGATGAACAATGATGTGCGATCACCCGCTTGCTGATGATGCTGACCCTGGTCTCCCTGGTCACCTTACTGAACCGGGTTGAGAGGGCGTCCTCTTCGCGTGAGCGATGCGTGAGTGGACCTGGTGGCACACTTCGCGCCCAGACGGATCGCCCCGCGACGCGGATGTGCTCTGACCTGGTGGGTCCGGAGTCGTTAGCACAGTGCAGTACCACCTGGCACGCTTCGGCCAGGATTTATTCCATTGGTCGTGGGTTCGAGTCCCACAGGGCCTACGGATCGACCCCAGGTCAGTCAGAGGGCATCTGAGCTGGGGTCGATGTCGTTTTCGGGGGCTGATGACCGTTGGCCGAGCCAGGGTCCCTACTGGGCGGGCTGGCCGCTACCGGGGCAGGTCTCCCGGGTACCCGCCCGCTGATGGTGCGCGGCCGGCTGTCCGGGCGCAGCTCCGACGCCTGCGCCGCAGACGGAGCATGAGCCCGAGCAGCGGCCGGGATCGAATCGGGTGCCGGGGCGGTGGTGCAGGCATTCCATATCAGGCTCCTCACGCGTGTGGTGGTGCTGACTGGGTGTGCTGTGCAACCCCCCCCGGCGCGGACCGGGGTCGGGCCAGGCTGGGGAGGGGCTAGAGCTTCCGCACGAAGGCGCGGGCGGTGTTGTGGAAGAAGACGGTGACGCCCTCGTTGTCGGGGCGGGCGCCCTCGCGGGTGGACCAGCGTTCGATGCGGGCGATCTCGGGGGACTCCGCGCGACCGATCGCGGCGGCGAACCAGCCTTCGGTGTTGTCGCCCGGCTTCGGCTCCGCCCAGGTCGCGGGGGTGCCTTGCTGCGGTTGGTCGTCGTGCTCGTGGCGCTCGCCGTCGGCGAGCTGGCCGACGATCCCCCACCGCGTCTCCTTGCCGTCCACCACCACGACCAGGCCGTTGGGGATCTTCGTGTCCCCCGAGTCGGCGAGGGTCTGGACCTTGGTGACGCCCGGGGTGCTCTTGAGGGTGTCGAGGGCGAAGGCGGCGAATCGGCGGGAGCGCATGGGCATCAAATCCTCTCGGGGCGGACCGAGCCAGTCTAGGAGCGGCCCGCCGCCGACATGCCGGGGGCCGCGTGGGGCCGTCCGCCCCGGGCTCGACCGTCCGAGGGAGCCCGGGGCGGGGATCAGCACCGCCCGCCCCTCACCGTCCTGAGGGGCGAGCGACGGTCCATTCGCTGCCCCGTACCTGCCGCGGCGCGTTGAACGGTCTTGGTTCGGCCTGGCAGAGGCCGATGTGGGCGTAGGAGCGGTAGAAGCCGGTGTATCCCTCGCGGATGCGCGGGACGACCTGGTGGTTCGCGATCAGCAGGGCGCCGGAGCAGCGGACGCAGTACGGGGGCCGGTCGGTCACTGCGGCGCGAGCGTGTTCGTGTGCTTGGGCGAGAGGTACGGCCGTGGCGCAGCGGTCGGCGGCGCAGACCCAGCACGTGTCGGCGTGCCGCTGCCAGTCGAGGTAGGTCCGCAGCGCGTGCCGACGGACGGTCCAGCAGCGTTCGCAGGCCGAGGGAGCCTGCTCGCCGACGAAGGCGAGGCGATGCATGGCGCCGCTGGCGGCTGCCCCCACGCCGCACCAGACGCACGCCTGCCCGGTGCGCTGGTGCGCGGTCAGAGTGCGGAGGGCAGGCATGTCGTCGGTGAGCTGCTGGGTTTCCAGTGCGGCCGTGTGACGGTCGCTGGTGAGGTTCTCGTAGTGGTCGCACAGGGCGTGGACGGCGCGGGCCAAACGCTGCGCGTGGGCGAGCCGGGCGGGGAAGGGGCCGGATGGGTCGAGGTTGAGGCGGCGGCGGGCTTCGTGTGCGCCGGCCATCGCGCAGGCGCGGGGGATGTCGTCCTCGGGGAGGCGGGCGGTGATCTGCTCGATCTCGGGGATGGTGAGCATGAGGTGGCCTCGGAGCTGGAGGACTAGCGTCTCCAGGTCGCCCTCGTTCGGTAGGGGTGTGTCCTTGCTGAGGAGTTGTTGTACGGCCGCGCGCATGGTCTGGATGTCCAGCGGGGCGGTGGTCATGCTGGGACCTCGCTGGAGGGGAGGGGGGTCTGCATCCGCTGCTCGGTGTGCTGTCGGCAGGCGCGAGGAAACCAGTGGCTGTCGTTGTGCTGGCGCTCGCCGAGGTCGATCGCGGTCTCGACGGTGAGCGGGTCCTCGGTGGGGTCCCAGACGCAGACGGCGCCGCGCGTTTGGGCGTCCGTCAGGCACTCCAGCAGCGGGAGCGCGAGGAGGTCGAGCACCCCGGGCGGGATGTCATGGACGGTGCTGCTCACCGCAGCGCACCCGTCTTGCGGTGGACGGGGCAGGCGCAAGGCTCCAGCCGAGGGAACAGGTCAGGCAGCGGCTCATGGCCGCGCAGGACGACCACGGTCGCGCGGGGCGGGCTCACCACTGTGCCGTGCCGGTCGACGGTGTACACGTCGATAGTCAGTTTCGCGCCCGGTGGGCGCTGTTGGGGTGGGATTGAGCCGTCGATCATGTAGACGCTCCTTGAAGCGTTGGCCACGCCCCGGGGCCGAATGCGCGGTCGCCCGGGGCCTTGCTGATGTGGCCAGGATCATGTGACGCACGGTGATTACTCGATCCCCCAGCGGTAATCTCACCGTGGGATGCATTCCTATCCCGATCATGGATATCGAGGGCGGCACTGTGGGCACACCACTGGCACCGATCGAACTGCCCGGCTGGGCATGGGAGCGCGCCGAGGTCCGCCAGGCTCTACGAGCGCGCGACATGGGCGCCGTGTTCCGGTACGTGCAGCAGTACACGGGAGCGAGCCAGGCCCGCATTGCCGCCGCGGCCGGGATGACCCAGGCCCGGGTCAACGAGATCATCAATGCCCGTCGCGAGGTGTCCCGACTTGATGTGTACGAGCGGATCGCCGACGGACTGCGTATGCCCGACGACGCTCGCCATCTGCTTGGCTTGGCCGCGAGCCGTGAGAGGCGATCGGGCGGCGCCGCGTTCGACCTTGTGGCGTTCCCCGAGGTCGTGCGCGTGTACGCCGCGCAGAGTTCCGTGGCGGAGGAGATCCAGCAGCAGGCCAGGGAAGCGCGAGAGCTGGATGTGCTCGCGGTGCGCGGGCTCGGGCTGATCGCGCTGAACGACAGCCTGCTGAGGGCCTGCCTGCCACGCGCGCAGGACGGCAACGCGCTGCGGGTCCGGATAGCGCTGCTCGATCCCGACTGCGATGCCTTGGTGCGCCGGGCGGCCGAGATCGGAGAGTCCGCCGAATCCCTCGCGGGTGGAGTGCGGTTGGCCGAAGCTCGGCTGAAGGAACTTGCCGGGGCACTCGACATCGGTGTGTGGCGCTACCAGACGCTGCCCACTTGGCGGTTGATCCGCACCGACTCCACCCTGTTCGTCGGCGCATTCGACGCTGGATGGGAAGGGCACGAGTCAGCTACCTACAAGGTTATGGCGACGTCCCACGGGCCGCTGTTCCGTGGATTCCGAAGAATGTTCGAGGCAATCCTTGCCGACGGGCGACGCACAGTGTGACGAGGGGAGACGGCCGTGATCGAGGCCGAGTTGAAGGCGCGAGTCCGGTCGCCGGAAGCGGTCATGCGGAACCTGGAGAGTCGCGCCGCGGCCCGTGTCGAGGTGTACCAGGACACGTACTACGACAGGCCGGACCGGTCGCTGGACGCGGCCGACGAGGAACTGCGGGTACGGACCGTACACGGGGTCGGCGACTCTCGAACGATGCTGACGTTCAAGGGCGCCGCCGTGGAGCAGGCATCCGGCTCCAAGCCCGAGCATGAGACGTCCGTGCAGGACCCGGGGGCGGCGCACGCGATCCTGCGCGGTCTCGGCTACGTGCCGCTGATCGCGTTCGAGAAGCGGTGCCGGAACTATGAGTTCGAGGCGCATGGCCGGAAGATGCTCGCGACCCTCGTCCGCGTCCCGGAGATCGACGGGACGTTCCTGGAACTGGAGACGCTGGTGAATGAGGGTGGTGTCACTGCCGCGCTGGTCGATGTCCAGGCTGTCCTCGCTGAGCTGGGGATTGGGCAGGATGATCTGACTCGGGAGACGTACACGGCCGCCGTTGCCGCCCAGCGCGGCGGCTGATCCAGGACTCAACGCCTGGGTGATACACCCCCGCGTGCGCGGGGACCACGAGCGTGAGGGACCCTCGCCCCTGCCACGTCTGGGACGACCCCCGCATGCGCGGGGACCACTCTTGGGGACGATTCGACTGGCGCACCGTCGCTGGACCACCCCCGCCTGCGAGGGGACCGCAAACCGGCCGCGACCGTCGTCGACACCGAGAAGGGACCACCCCCGCGTGCGCGGGGACCGCGATCGCACTTGAGGTCGCCGGGAATCTGGCTAGGGACCACCCCCGCGTGCGCGGGGACCGCCTCGACGCGCTGCGCGAGGAGGCCATCGCCGCGGCAGACCGGGGACCACCCCCGCGTGCGCGGGGACCGCACGCCCTCCGCCTTGAGGATCGCGAGGAACCTGGGACCACCCCCGCGTGCGCGGGGACCGCCCGATGATCTGGCTCGGGATGCCCTCCCCGACGGGACCACCCCCGCGTGCGCGGGGACCGCAGGAGCTGAGCTGCGCCTTTGTCAGCGTGAGGTAGGAATTTTACCCACTCTGCCAAACTTCGACCTAACGGACATTTCTCTCCGCGTGCTCCTTCGGCGGTCGTCAGCTGCCTACTCCCCCTCGCCGCCCACTCCATTCTTGCCGACGGACGACGGAGGGCTCCCGCCCCGTTCGCGTGGGTCCGGGCCGGGGCTAGGTACCCGCACCAGCCACCACCACTCCCCTTCCGGCCTTCCGGCCTTCCGTCGGTGCCAGCGCACCGCCCCCCAGCCGCGCGAAGGCGTCTCCCCCGACGCCCCCGTAGGGGCCACAAGCCGACGGGCCGGTGCGCAGCGCACCGGCCCGTCAGGTTCCTCTCACGTCAGCGATGTCTCGCCCGCCGTTGGCGGTTGACGAGGACCACTGTCGTGCCCGCGCCGAAGAGCAGCGCGGCCAGGGCGAGGGCGCTTCCCAGGCCGGACATGCCGGTTTCTGCGAGGCCGCCGCCCGGACCGTTCGGTGCCGGGGTGTTCGGGCCCGGCGTCGGGGTGTCCGACCCCGTGGGGGTCGGGGTCGGGGTTGGAGACGGGGTTGGGGAGTCCGTCGGGGTTGGGGACGGAGTCGGGGACGGGGATTGCGGGGCCGGGATGTGGACGCCCGCGTCGATCGTGTGGTCGACGCCTCCCGGTCGGTCCGGGGCCGTCACCGGTGCGTAGCCGTTGCAGAGGCGGCCGGACGTCGGTGGGGTCACGTTCGAGTCGTGGACCGTGTCGTCACCGGCGCGCGGCAAGGTGAACCGCAGGTCGGTGGCGGCCGGCTCGCCCGGCACCTCGCTGGTGTCCGCCGTGCACACGTCGAACTGCACCGTGTACTCGGCGCCCGGAGTCAGTTCGTACTCCGCGCCCACGCCGCCGAAGTAGTACTCGCCGGCCGCGTCGGTCTTGGTCGTGGCGACCTGCTCGCCGTCGGCGTCCAGGAGGTTGATCGTGGCGCCCGGGAGCAGGACGTGGCCCGGGTCCTGGATGCCGTTGCGGTCGCCGTCGTACCAGACCACGTTGCCGATCTGGATCGGGGCGTTCTCCGCCGCGTACGCGATGTCGCCGAGGCCGCCGGCCTTGCCGAAGCCGTTCTGGTTCGGGCCGACGAACTCGTACGCGTTGTTGACCGGGTCGTTGCCGGGGCCCAGGCCCGTGGCGACGTCGTAGTAGCCGGTGCCGCTGGTGATGACGCGGCCCGTCGGGTCCATCTGGGTGCTGATGATCCACTGCTGCTGCGGGATGTAGGCGACCGAGCCGAGCGCGGACTCCTGGTGCGGTCCGGGCTGGGTGGCGGAGCCGCCGTTCGGGAAGAAGTCACCCGGGAAGTACTCGTTGACGTCGGCGGGCTGGACGCCGTCCAGGGACGGGTCCGTGGCGTGGTCGGGGCAGATCCCGGTGCCCTCCCAGTCGTACCCGCCCTCGGGCTTGGCGCAGGCCATGTTGATGTCGCCGCCCGCCATGCCGTTCTGCGGGTTGTCGATGCCCGGCCTGGGGTCCAGACCGCCCCAGCTGACCACGTCCATGAAGCGGTCGCGGAAGCCGAGGATCAGCGAGCCGTCACGGGCGAAGGCGATACTGCCCAGCGCCGGCTGCGGGTTGATCATCGCGCCCTGGACGTTGAAGCTGTCCCAGTCCTCCAGGTCCGTGTTCCACGGGTTCCAGTGGGTGACCTGGTCGTAGTCGGCACGGCCGCTGAGCACCGCGCCCCGCTTGAAGTCCAGCGGCTGGGACAGCACGGTCGTGAAGTCCTCGCCGTCGTACGTGGCGACGACCGCCTTCAGATCCGCGCGGTTCTGTGTGCTCTCCGCGCTGCACACCCCGCCCACCCACAGGCGGCCGTCGTGCGCGGCCACGCTGTACGGGCGCCAGTCACCGGCCGTCGCACAGCCCGGGTCGGGGATCGGCACGGTCTCCTCGGGCGCCGAGGCCGTCGGGCCCGTCGCGTCGAAGCTGACCAGGGAGCGGGTGAGCAGGTTCACCGCGTAGAGCGTCGAGCCGTCCTCCGAGAGGGCGATACCGCCCACGCTCTCCTTGCCCGGGGCGTCCGTGAAACCGGCGTCCTTGATCAGGTTGCCGGTGTCGTGCTCGGTCTCCGCGGCGTCCGGGACCGTCGCGAAGAGGGTCGGGGCACCGCCGCCGGTGGTCGGCGTGAGGTAGATCGCGCCGCCGCCCTCCGGGCCGTACTCCGTGTACCGGCGGGCGAACGCCGACTGGAAGATCTGGTCGCGGAACCGGTCGTAGGCCAGTCCGTACGTCGTGCCCACCTGGTCCTGGGTGTTGAGGACCTCCGGGCACGCCTCGTCGGTGGGGCAGGTGCCCCGCGCGTCCGTCCCGAACGCCACCAGCGCCCGGGTGTCCGTACCGCCCGCGCCGCTCTGCACCGGCACGAAGTAGCGGGACTCGGGCAGCGCGTAGTCGGCCGGGTTCCAGACGCCGGTGGTCACCGAGTCGTCCTTGCCGTCCGACACATCCACGAAGGAGGTGAAGCTGTCGAAGTGGTTCTCCCCCTGGCTTCCCGCGGTCGAGGCCGGTGCCGGCCGCAGATAGTCGGAGTACGGCTCCGGGACGGTGACGTCGACCCGGTACTTGCCGCCGGTCAGCTCGCTCGACGGCGGGACGACGACCCGCCCGGTGGCGTCCGTGACGCCGGTGACCCGGTTGCCCTCCAGGTCGATGACATCGACCCGCATTCCGCGCTGAGGGACGTCCATGGTCGTGTTGATCACGCCGGTGCCGAAGAAGTCCCGCAGGACCTCCACGGTCAGAGTGCCGTCAGGGGCCGCCGCTCCGGCCTGCCCGGCGCCGGTCAGGACCGTACCCGCGCCGCCCCCTACCAGTAGCAGGCCGGACAGCCCCATCCGCAGTAGTACGCGTAATCGCATATCGCTCCTTTACCTCGGGCTAAGCACCCGCAAATCCCGCAACTTCCGCGCAGAGACTACAGTTGACGGAGCGTCATGTCTGCCAACCGCAGAGTTTGAGGGGGTCTCCGGGAGTGCTGTTACGAACCCGCGGGGTGCGGAGCATGTGGAGCGGCGGAGCGCGGGACTCCGGCACGCCTGGTGTCAGTGGAGCGGGCGGTGGCGGGAAGCGGACCCCGCGAGGGCGCGAGGCGGCCCGGCCCAGGCGTCGGTGGTCGCGATTATCCCAGGTCATAGCTGTTGTCGGGGGGCTGCTGGCTGCCTCGGGCATCGCCTTCGTCCTGCTCGGTGGTGACGAGAAACCCCAGCCGCGCGCGCTCACCTCGGACGAGGTGAACCGGCTGTCGGTCACCCGCTTCCTCAACTATCAGGCGGGCGGCCGGGCGGTGACCCTCACCGTGCCCGGCGTCTCCGGCGGGCTCGTCGTCACCGCCTCCGTCGACTACCGCACCCACACCGGGTACGGGGTCGTGCGCGGGACCGGGCGCGAGGCGTCCAGCAACGGGCTGATCCGGTGGACGGCCACCGATGTCGCCGTCCGCCCCATGCCCGACCCCCCGGCCCTCGCCCCGGCGTCGCCGCCCGCCGCCGGCTGGCACAGCCGTCCGCTCCAGACCTCCGGCATGAGCCTGGACAGCGCCCTCGCCATCCTCCTCGACCTCGGCAGCGACCGGCCGGACAACTCCGCGCTGCTGTCGCAGAACGGCGCCGCCTGGATCGGGCGGGAGGAGGTGCGCGGTCATCGGACGGATGTCATGAACGGGCCCCGTGCCGAAGCGGACACCGGCGGTGGTGCCGGTTCCGGGGGGCGTGGCGTGCGCTACTGGGTCGGGGGCGACGGCACCATGTACCGGGTCGAGATCGACCTCGCCTCCGCGTCCGAGCCCGTCGTCCTCGACTTCGACACCCACGACCACATCCGTGTCCCGGCGTTGCCCGACGCCGCGCCGGGACCGCGGCGGCCGTCGTAGCAGTGGCTGTTTACGACGTCCGTACGTGTGCGCTTCCGGCCAGCAGGGCGGGCGTGGGCAGTTCGATGTCCGTGATCTTCGGTAGGTCCGGGGTGTCCGGTACGACGGTCGGGCCGGTCGTCGCCGCCTCCGGGAACTCCGGCTGCGGGGCGGGCGCGGCCACCTCGGTGAACGGGATGCCCGCGGGGGGCGCCGGATACCGCCAGCTCCCTGAGGGGGAGGCGGCGGTGGTCGGGCAGGACGCCGTGGACGCCAGACCGGCGGGGACCGTCGTGCGCAGTTCGTTGCCCTCCAGGCAGTTGCCCCGGCCCCGGGTGGCGGTGGGGAACGTCCAGCCGACGTCGACGCCGTTGGCGGTGAAGGTGTTGTCCGTGATCCGGTTGCGGTCCGCCGTCAGGTCGGCGGTCGCGGTGATCACCAGCCCGGCGTTGGTGTGGCCGGTGACCAGGTTGCGGACGAAGCGGTTGTCGCTGCCGCCGTCGACACCGATGCCGATGCCCCAGCCGCCGTCGGCCTGTTCGGGGGTCTTCCGCTGCTGGTTGTCGGCGATCAGGTTGCCCGCGATCACGGCGTCGCGCTGCGGGAGCAGCTTCTCCTGGTGGTCGGAGTTGGTGGTCAGTCCGACCCGGTTGCCGGTCAGGCGGTTGCCGACGACATACATGTCACCACTGGCGTTGGTGCCCTCGTAGCCGACCGCGTTGAGTTCGGCGATGTTGTCCCGCACCACGATCCGGCACGGCCGGCACTGGCCGACATAGATCCCCGAGTCCGCCCCGCCCGAGGCGTAGGAGTACTCGATGACGCCGTTCTGCGCGGAGAACGCGTAGATGCCGTACAGGCCGTTGCGGGTCGCGGTCACATGGGACACCAGGAACGACTTCAGCAGCGTGACGGGTTCGTCGCCGGTGTCGTAGCCGCCGCTGCCCGGCAGGGCGTCGACCGCCGCCGCCGAGCCGGTGATCAGCACCCCGTTGTGCGTGTTGTTCCGCACGGTCAGGTTCTGCACGGCCACCCCGGGCGCCGATACGACGATCCCGTTCGGCCGCCGTACCTCGCCGTCGATGACCACACCGGACCGGGACGTGCCCCGCAGGGTCACGCGCTCCGTGTCGATCCGTACCGACTCGCGGTACACGCCCTCGGCCACCAGCACCAGGTCGCCGGGGCGGGCCAGGGACACCGCGTCCGAGATGGTCGGGGCGTCGGCGGGTACCCGGATCGTCACCTGTGCGCCGTCCGGGCGCCGGCCCTCGCCCCCGCCCTTGCCGTCGTCGCCACCGCCGCCGCAGCCTGTCGTCAGCGTCAGCGCCAGCGCGCCCACGGCGGCGGTCGTCGCGCGCAGAGCTAATCGGGATCGGGACGGGGACGGAGCGAGGGACCGAGGTCGAGGCAGAGGCATGAACTCAGTCTGGCACGGCGTCAGATATGCGGTCGGGGCAGCCAACTCCTCGCGATAGGAGGGTTCTTGGGCGGTGGGTGTGGCACTGTACGCAGCATGTCTCGCGCCGACCGTCGCCCGTCACGCCGTGCGTTCCTCGACGCCACCGGTGTCACGGTGGCCGCCGGTCTCCTCGCCGGATGCTCGGGGGACTCCGGCACCTCCGGCACCTCCGCGACCCCGTCGTCGCCCTCGCCCCCGTCCGGCGCGGTCGCGGTCACGGGGCGGCACCAGGCGGGCGTGCTCCTTCCCCAGCGGGCCCAGCCCCATCTGCTCGCCCTGGTGGCCGACCTGGACGCCACCGCCGAGCCCGGTCCGCTGCTCGCCGAACTCGGTGAGACCGTCCGCGCCCTGACCGCCGGTTCCGACCCGCGGCTGCTGGGACTGCCCCCGGGCGATCTGACCGTGACCATCGGCGTGGGCCCCCGGCTGGTCCGCACGGCCGGTGCCGCACTGCCCGGCGCCGCCGACCTCCCGGGCTTCACCCGCGAACGGATCGACTCCCGGGCGCGCGGCGGTGATCTGCTGCTCCAGATCTGCGCCGGGGACCCGCTGCTCGTCCCGATCGTCGCCGTCGCGCTCCTGGACCAGGCCGGGGACCGCCTCGGCGAGCGCTGGCGGCAGTTCGGGCGGCGCGGTACGGAGGTGCCGGTGGCCGGGGAGCGTTCGGCGCCGCGCAACCTGCTCGGTTTCGTCGACGGCATCGTGGGCCCGCACACCAGCGCCGAGCAGGAACGCGATCTGTGGCTGGCCGGTCCGCCCGAGGTCGCGGGCGGCACGCTGGCCGTCGTACGGCGCATGGAGCTGGACCTGACCCGGTTCGCCGCGCTGTCGGTCGCCGAGCAGGAGGCGGTGTTCGGGCGGCGCCGGGCCAGCGGCGTACCCCTGTCCGGCGGTGACATCGCCTCGGCCCCCGGACTCGGCGCCAAGACGCCCGAGGGGCGCTATCTCGTGCCGGTGGACGCCCATGTGCGGCGGGCGAACCCCACGGTGGTCGGCGTCGGCCATATGCTCCGCCGCTCCTACAGCATCGACGACCCCGCCCCCGGTCTGCTCTTCATCAGCTTCCAGAACGACCTGCGGACCTTCACGGCCACACTCACCCGCATGGAGACCTCGGACGCGCTGCTGCCCTTCACCACCACGACCGCGAGCGGGACCTTTCTGATCCTGCCCGGCCATGGTCCGCGGCGCCCGCTGGGTTCCTCGCTGTTCGGCTGACCCCCACATCACCGCGGACGGTCCCGGCGGCTCCGATCACCGGAGGAGGCCGGGCGGCTCAAAGGTCCAGCCGACAGCTCCCGACAGCTCCCGGCAGCTCCCGGCAGGTCAAAGGTTTCAACGGCTCAGCGGCTCCGCGGCTCCGCGGCAGGCTCAACCGCTCACGGTACGACCGTGATCTTGCCGGTCACATGCCCCGCCCGGCTCTCCTCCAGCGCCTCCCGTACCTCCCGCAGGGGATAGACGCGCGAGACGGGCACGTCCAGCCGCCGCTTCCCGATCAGCTCCAGGATCTCATTCAGGGCCGGGACCGTACCGTCGCCGCCACCGCCCGCGTGCAGGATGATGCCGGTGTCGGCGGCGTCGAACGCCACCAGCGACAGCACCCGCCCCGGCCCTCCGGCCAGCTCGATCGCGCCGGGGATCTCCCCGCGCCCCGAGGCGTCGAGTACGGCGTCCACCCCGCCCGGCGCCAGTTCCCGCACCCGCCGTTCCCAGCCGTCGCCGTAGGTGACCGGTTCCCCGCCCAGGGACCGCAGACGGTCGTGGCTCTCGGGACCGGCGGTGCCGATCACCCGCGCGCCCCGGGCACGCGCCAGCTGCACGGCGAACGTGCCGACCCCGCCGGTCGCCGCCAGCACCAGCAGGGTGTCGCCCGCGCCGACGCCGAGCCGCTGGAGTGCCGTCCAGGCCGTCCCGCCCGCCATGGCCAGACCTCCGGCGACCTCCCACGGGACCGTCGCAGGGCGCGCCACCAGCGTCGCCGGATCGGCGAGCGCGTACTCGGCGTACGCCCCGGTCAGCGGCGCTCCCAGCACCTCGTCGCCGGTCGCGAAGGCGGTGACGTCCGGTCCGACCGCGTCCACCACCCCGGCCACATCGCTGCCCAGCCCCGCCGGGAACTCCACCGGCATCTGCTCCTTCAACATCCCGCCGAGGATCTTCCAGTCGGCGGGGTTCACCCCGGCCGCCCGTACGGCCAGCCGCACCTGACCGGCGCCGGGGACCGGCGGCGGCACATCGACGACGTCCAGGGCCTCGGTGGTCCCGTACTCGGTGAACTGCGCGGCGAGGGACATGACGGCTCCAAGGGCTTCGGTCGTTCGGTCGTTCGGTCGTTCAACGGGTCGATCATCCGGACGCCGGGGGGATCGGTGCGGGCGGCATTTCCACGCTAGGTCCAGGGCGGGTGCGGCGCACGTGGGACGGTCCGCGGCGGCGGGGGACGGTACCGCTGCGCACCCGTGCGGCGGCTGCGTACCCGTGCGGCGGCTGCGTACCCGTGTGGCGGCTGCGTACCCGTGCGGCGGCTGTCAGTCGTGCGCGGTTTTTTACCGTGGTTTTCTGTACAAGGCAGCAGATTCTGCGGTGTGGACGCCGACCGAAACGCCCTCACCGCATCGAGCCCCGGCCCCCGGCGACGCCCTCGCACCGGTTCCGTCGGCCCGGTGGTCCACGTCGTCCCGCCCGGCCCGCCCGTTCCGCCCGGACGCCCGGTGCTGCGGCCCATGGCGGCCGACGACCTGCCGTACGTCGTCGGGGAGCATCTCGCGCACTTCCCGGAAGGGTTCTTCGCCCGGCTCGGCCGCCGCTATCTGACCGCCTACACCCGCACCTATCTGACCGGCCGCGACGCCCGCGCGTTCATCGCCGAGTCGGACGGCGTCCCGGTCGGGTTCCTGGTCGGGGTGACGGACCCGGCCGCGCACCGCGCGCACCTCCTCGCCGTGCACGGCCGCGGTCTCGCCCTGCGCGCCTGCGCCGCGCTCTGCGTACGGCCCCTGCTCGCCCTGCACTTCGTCCGCACCCGGCTCGGCCGCTACGCCCGCGCCCTGCTGCCCGGCGTACGCCCGCCGCGGCCCGCCCCGGCCACCGCCGGCCCGGACGACGGCCCGCACGCCGTGCTCGCCCATGTCGTCGTCAGCGCCGACCACCGCTCGTACGGGCTCGGCGCGGCGCTCGTCCGGCGGTTCCTGGACGACGCGGCGGCGGCCGGGTGCGCCCGGGTCAGCCTGGTCACCGCCGCCGGGCCGGGCGGCGCGGGCCCGTACTACGAGCGGCGCGGCTGGCGGCGCACGGGCGAGCACCGCACCCCGGACGGGAGACTGCTGCTCACCTACGTCCATGACCTCCCGCTCGCGCCGCCCGCGCACGCCTCCCGTGCGCCGCGCCTCCCCCTGCCCCGCCGAGGTACCGCACCATGAAACGCCCCGCCCGCCGAACGGCCCCGTTCGCCCTGACGGCGGCCCTTCTGCTGGCCACCGCCGCGTGTACGACCACGGAGAGCCCGGATGCCACCGATCCGGAGACCGGGTCCGTGCCGGAGACCCCGTCCGTACGGGAGACCCCGTCCGTACGGGAGACCCCGTCCGTACGGGAGACCCCGTCCGTACGGGAGACCCCGTCCCCGTCCCCGTCGGCGCCCAGTGCGAGTCCCAGTCCCTCCCCCTCCCCGAGTGTCAGTCCCTCGCCGTCCCCCACGTCCGCCGCCGCCGACGCCGTCGTCCGCGCGGTCCCGGACGCGCAGTGGGACGCGATGGTGGACGCCGGGATGGTGCGGAACGGGTGTCCCGTGACCTCGGCGGACCAGCTGCGGCGGGTCGAGGTCAACCACCACGGGTTCGACGGACGGGTCCACCGCGGCGTCCTCGTGGTCAACGCGGACACCGCGCGGAGCGTCGCCCGGATCTTCACCGCGATCTTCGACGCCGGGTTCCCGGTCCGCAGTATGCGTCCGATGGAGGAGTTCGGCGGCGACAACACCGCGAGCCTCGCCGCCGACAACACCGCCGCCTTCAACTGCCGTCGGCCCGACCAGATCAACGCGCCCGCCGCCGAGTCCCCGCACGCCAACGGCCGCGCCATCGACATCAACCCGGTGGAGAACCCCTGGAAGGACCTGCGCTGCGACTGCTGGCAGCCCGGCGCCGCACACCGGGAGCGGACCACGGGCGAGGGGAAGATCCTCGAAGGCGGCGCGGTCTGGCGGGCGTTCGACGCCGAGGGCTGGGTGTGGCAGGACATCGACGTACCGGACTACATGCACTTCGACACCGGCTATCCGTCCCGCCCGCTCGGGAGGACGGAACGTCCGCCGGAGGGCTGAGCGCCCTGCTCCGGGCCCCGGTTCTGCCTCCTGCCTCCGGCTTTCTTGCCGGATGCCCCCGCTCGGCGGGTCGGCCTACGGCACCAAGTCGCCGGAACATGGCATCAAGAGCGCATAAACATTGCCGGGATCAGGCAATGTCTGAGCACGGCCACCCGTGTCAAGATTCCATCAAGACGGAGATCAGCGGCACGGGGGGCGGGGGTGGCACGGATGGCCTGGTTTCTTGGAATCGGCATAACGGGGGTCGTGCTGCTCACGCTGTCGCTGATCTTCGACGGGGTGGTGGACGGACTGCTCGACGGGGCCCTGGGGAGCGGCCTCGACGGGTGGTTGTCGTTGCCGGTCGTCGCCGGGTTCCTGGCGATGACCGGTTTCGGCGGAGCCATCGCGCAAGGGGCGCTCGGACTCGGAGCCGTGCCCGCCGCAGGCGGGGGAGCGGTCCTGGGGGCCGGCACCGGTTGGCTGACCTACCGGTTCAGTCAGGCACTTCTGCGCGATCAGACCGCCGTGACACCCACGGGGGAGGACTTGATCGGTACGTCGGGGAAGGTGGTCACGGCCATTCCCGCCGGCGGGTTCGGCGAGGTGCTGCTACGGCTCGCCGGACAGCCGGTCAAGTTCGCGGCCCGCAGTGACGGGCCGGTGGCACGCGGGACGGAGGTCTGGGTGGAGGCGGTGCCGACACCGACCTCCGTCCTCGTCCGCCCGGTCGACCCCTGACCTCACCCGCTTCTCAACCGATCCTCAACCGTTTCCGCTAGGACGTCGTGCGAACGACGTGTCCGGGGGTGCTGCCATGAGTCCAGTCCTTGTCGCCGTAGCCGGAGTCGTCGTACTCCTTGTGCTGCTGGCGCTGGTCGTCGTCAGTCGCTACAAGGTCGCCGGTCCCAGTGAGGCGTTCATCGTCACCGGGCGGCGCGGCAAGAAGTCGACCGATCCCGAGACCGGCCGGGTCTTCACCGACAACAGCGGGCAGAAGGTCGTGGTCGGCGGCGGGGTGTTCGTCGTGCCGTTCGTGCAGCAGAAGTTCACCCTGGACCTGTCCTCCCGGCACATCCCGGTGGCCGTGCGCGGTGCGGTGACCCTGCGCGGGGTCAAGGCCAACCTGGACGGGGTCGCGATCGTCAAGGTCGGCGGCACCGAGGACTCGATCCGGGCGGCGGCCCAGCGGTTCCTGATGCAGCAGGACGGGATCGTCGGCTTCACCCAGGAGGTGCTGTCCGGCGCGCTGCGGGCGATCGTCGGACGGATGTCGGTCGAGGACGTGATCCGGGACCGGGCCGCGTTCGCCGGGCAGGTCGCCGAGGAGGCCGAGGCGAGCCTGTCGGGGCAGGGGCTGGTGCTGGACGCGTTCCAGATCCAGGACATCACCACCGAGGGGTCGTATCTGGAGGACCTGGGCCGGCCCGAGGCGGCCCGCGCCAAGCAGGAGGCCGACATCGCGGAGGCGGTGGCCCGGCGGGCGGCCGAGCAGGCGCGGCTGAAGGCCGAGGAGGAGATCGCGGTCGCCCAGCGGACCTTCTATCTGAAGCAGGCCGAGATCAAGGCGCAGACCGACGAGGCCGCCGCGCGGGCGGCAGCCGCCGGACCGCTCGCCGAGGCGGCCCGGCAGCAGGAGATCCTCGCCGAGCAGGAGAAGGTCGCCGAGCACCAGGCCGCGCTGACCGACCGCCAGCTCGACACCCAGGTCCGCAAGCCCGCCGACGCCCAGCGGTACGCCGCCGAGCAGGAGGCCGAGGCCAAGCGGGTCGCCCGGGTCAAGCAGGCCGAGGCGGAGCGGCTCGCCGGGATCGCCGCCGCCCAGGCGGAGGCCGAGCGGTCCCGGCTGACCGGTGAGGGCGAGAAGCAGCGGCGCAGCGCGCTCGCCGAGGCCGAGGCCATCGAGGGTCTCAAGCAGGGTGAGGCGGAGCGGGCCCGCCGTGCGGCCATCGCGGAGGCGGTACGGCTGGAGGGCGAGGCCGAGGCCGCGGCGATCGCCGCCACGGGCGCGGCCGAGGCGGAGGCCATGCGGAAGAAGGCCGACGCGTTCGGGCAGTACGGCGACGCGGCGGTGCTCCAGATGCTGGTCGAGGTGTTGCCGCAGGTCGTCGCGAAGGCGGCCGAGCCGCTCAGCGCGGTGGACAAGATGACCGTCATCTCCACGGACGGGGCGAGCCGGCTCTCGCGGACGGTCACCGACAATGTCGCCCAGGGCATGGAGCTGCTCGGCGCCACCACGGGGGTCGACCTCGCGGAACTCCTCAAGGGCCTGACCGGGCGGTCCACCGGCGGCGACGCCGGTACGGGGTCCGGCTCCGGCTCTGGCTCTGGTGACCCGGGTACCGGCACCAACGGTACCCATGGCACCAACGGCAAGATCGAGATCGCGGGCTGAGCCTCTCCCTCGGCCCCCCTTCCGGAATCCGGCAGAATTGATGCGTCACTGGCCCCATGTCCCTCAACCGAGGCGGGCGCCGGTGGCGCATCAGCCGTTCGCCGCGTCTGGGTCGTCTGGGTCGTCTGGAGCGTCTGGGTCGTCTGGAGCGTCTGGAGCGTCTGGAGCGTCTGGCGGGTCTGGACCGTCTGGACCTTCCGGCGCGTCCCGGCCGTCTGACGGGTCTGGCGGGTCTGGCGGGTCTGGCGGGTTTGGACCTTCCGGACCTTCCGGCGCGTCCGGGCCGTCCGGCGCGTCCGGACCATCGGGACGAGCTGGCGCGTCCGGACCGTCGGGACGAGCTGGCGCGTCCGGGCCGTCGGGACGAGCTGGCGTGTCCGGACCGTCAGTCCCGTCCGGACCGTCAGACCCCTTCGCGCCGTTCGGACCATTCGGACCATTCGGCCCGTTCGGACCGTCCGGGTCGCCGGGGGAGGGAGACGAGACCATGCCGGAGCCCGGGGAGGACGACGACTACCTGTCCGGTTACGCCGAGATGCTCCGCGACGCCGGGGCCACCGGCCGTCGCCTGACCCGCGCCGAACTGGAGTCCCGGCGGGCCCAGGGCGAGCGTGCCGCCGAGGCCGGGCTCGGACTGCGGGTCCTGGTCCGCGGCCATCTCGCGGCGACCCGGGCCCTCTGGCCCACCTTGCCGGTGTCCGGCAGCGAACAGGTGCTCGCCGCCGTCGAGCAGGCCATGGACGCCTTCGCCGAGGGCCATGAGCGGTCCCAGAAGCTGGCCGTGCGCCGGGAGGAGGCGGCCCGCCGGGAGTTCATCGACGATCTGCTGTACGGCCGTAGCGGTGTGGGCCGGATCGTGGAGCGGGCGGAGCGGTTCGGACTGCTGCTCTCCCACGCCCACGCGGTCGCCGTGGCCCAGCCCGCGACCCCGGTCGACGACACCCACCCGGCCACCCGGCAGGTCGAGCGGGTGCTGTTCACCCGGTTCGGCGAGCGGCGGATACTGCTCGCCACCAAGGACGGACGGCTGATCTGCATCGTCCCCGGGGACCAGGGCGAGATCCTCACCTTCTTCGCCAAGCAGGCGCACGCCGCCACCGGGGGCGGACAGGTCGCCGTCGGCCGGGCCCATCCCGGCACCGGTGGAGTGGCCCACTCCTACGAGGAGGCCCTCAACGCCCTGGACCTGGCGGACCGGCTCCAACTGGACGAACCCGTACTGCGCGCCGCCGACCTGCTGGTCTACCCGGTGCTCACCCGCGACCGGCAGGCCATGGCCGACCTGGTGCGCAACACCCTCGGCCCGCTGCGGGAGGCCCGCGGGGGCGCCCAGCCGCTGGTCGCCACCCTCACCGCGTACTTCGACGCCGGGTGTGTGGCCGCCGAGGCCGCCCGGCGGCTCAGCCTGAGCGTCCGCGCGCTGACCTACCGCCTCGACCGCATCCACCAGTTGACCGGCACCAACCCCGCCGACCCCGTGCACCGCTACACCCTCCAGACGGCGGTGATCGGCGCACGGCTGCTGGGCTGGCCGGAGACAGAGGTCTGAACCGCGCCCGAGACCCGGCTCACCCCGCCGTCCGGTCGACCAACTGCGCCAGCGGCAGGGTGTGCCGGGTCTGGAGCGCCTTGGCCCGCAGATAACGGACGTTGTGGGCGGTGGTGAAGACCCCCGTCGGAACCCGCTCGCGGACGGTGACCCCGAGCCCGCGCAACTGCTCCGCCTTGTCGGGGTTGTGGGAGAGCAGATCCAGCTCCCCGATGCCGAGCGCGCCGAGCATCTGCGCCGCCGCCGTGTAGTCCCGGGCGTCCTCGGGGAGGTCGAGCGCCGCGTTGGCCTCGTAGGTGTCCAGGCCCTGGTCCTGGAGGGCGTACGCGTCGAGCTTGTTGTAGAGGCCGATGCCGCGGCCCTCCTGGCGGAGGTAGAGCAGGACGCCGCCGCGCTCGGCGATGCGCTCGACGGCCTCGCGCAACTGCGGGCCGCAGTCGCAGCGGGCGGAGCCGAAGACATCGCCGGTGAGGCACTCGGAGTGCAGCCGGACCAGGGGGACCGCGCCGGGCGCCGGGTCGCCGAGCAGCACGGCGAGGTGTTCCCGCCCGTCCGCCAGCCCGTGGAAGGTGACCAGCTCGGCGTCGACGCCGTACCCGTCGTCGAAGCGGAGGGGGACACGGACGCGGGTACGGATGGTGGCGGGGGCGGGGGTGATGGCGGGGGCGTGAGCCGGGTCAGGGCTGAGGGGCATCGAGGTCTCCGGACGCGTCGCTGTTCTGGCTGCTTCGGCTGGCTGACTGCTCACTGGAACGCTTGCTTAAGATTTGAAGCAGATGATCGGACGAACGCGACCATACGCCACGCTTGAAATTTGAAGCAACCCGTTTGAGGGGCAATTCATGAGAAGTGACCCCATGAGGCGCCCCGTTCACCGCGGGTCTCACGAGTACGGCGAGGAGCGCCGCAGCCACGGCACGCCCCCACCGCCCCCCGGCTCCGCCCCTTCCGTCCCCTCCAGCGCCCGTGCCACGCCCGTGAAGATCTCCTCCAGCTGTCCCACCTGCTCCGCGGACAGATGGTCGAACAGCGCCGCCCGGACCGTCTCGACATGGCCCGGCGCGACCCGCTCCAGCAGCGCCATCCCCTCGTCCGTCAGGGCGGCGATGCTCCCCCGCTTGTCGCTGGGACATCCCTCGCGCCGGACCAGCCCGTCCTTCTCCAGCCGCCCGACGGCGTACGTCAGCCGGCTGCGGGTGATCTTCAGCAGCCCGGCGAGATCGGTCATCCGCAGCCGTCGCTCCTCGGCCTCGGAGAGGTGGGCGAGGATGGAGTAGTAGAGATGCGGCATCCCGGCCTCCAGCTGGAGCTGCCGGTCGAGCGCGTCCTCCAGGAGCAGCACGGTCCCGATGTACGCGCGCCACGCGCGCTGCTCCTCGGGGGTGAGCCAGCGAGTCGTCATACGACCAGTGTAGATTTGCTTAAAATTTGAAGCCAACTCCGCCGATCAGCGCGCTTACCCACCCACCCGCACACAGCCCCTCCTCACTCCTCCCGGAACCGGAAGCCGAGCCGTCCATGCCGCACCCGCACGTCCTGCTCTCCGCCGCCGTCTCCCTCGACGGCCGCCTGGACGACACCGGCCCCGACCGCCTGCTGCTCTCCAGCCCGGCCGACTTCGACCGGGTGGACGAGGTACGGGCCGCCTCCGACGCCATCCTGATCGGCGCCGGAACCCTGCGCGCCGACAACCCCCGGCTGCTGGTCAACTCGGCCGAGCGGCGCGCGGCCCGGGTCGCCGCGGGCCGCCCGCCCTACCCCCTGAAGGTCGCCGTCAGCCGCACCGGCGACCTCGACCCCGCCGCCCGCTTCTGGCACACCGGCGGCGAGAAGCTGCTCTACACCACCGACCGGGGCGCCGACCGCGCCCGCGCCAAGGGCATCGCCGCCGAGGTCGTCCCCCTCGGCCCCGACCTCGCCTGGCGGACCCTGCTCACCCATCTCCACGACGAGCGCGGGGTACGGCGGCTGATGGTCGAGGGCGGCGGCACGGTCCACACCCAACTGCTCACCGAGGGCCTCGCCGACGAACTCCACCTCGTCCTCGCCCCGCTCCTCGTCGGCGACCCGGCCGCGCCCCCGCTCTTCGGCCCCGGCGCCTACCCGCCCGGCCGCCTCCGCCTCCTGGAGACCCGCCGGATCGAGGACGTCGTCCTGATGCGCTACGCGCCCACCGCCCCCGGCACCGGCGGGCCGGCCGTCGCCGCCGACCACCACTGGCTCCGGCTGGCCTGCGCGCTCGCCGCCGACTGCCCGCCCTCGCGTACCGCGTTCAGCGTCGGCGCGGTGGTCGTCGCCGCGGACGGCACCGAACTGGCCCGGGGGTACTCCCGCGAGGGCGGCGACCCGGTGGTGCACGCCGAGGAGGCCGCGCTCGCCAAGACCGACCCCGCCGACCCCCGGCTGCCCGGCGCCACCGTCTACTCCAGCCTTGAGCCCTGCGCCCACCGCGCCTCCCGGCCTCGCCCCTGCGCCCGGCTGATCCTGGACGCGGGCGTCCGCCGGGTGGTCACCGCCTGGCGCGAGCCGGACACCTTCGTGCCGTCCGCCGACGGCACCGGCCTGCTGACCGCCGAGGGCGCCACCGTCGTCGTACTCCCGGAGTACGAGCGGCAGGCCAAGGCGCCCAATCTCCACCTCCTGACCTAGGACGGGTCCGCTCCGCCGATCGGCCCAACAACTTCTGCGCCCCGGGCCGCCCCCCGGCACGCTGCCATGACCGGTGCGCGGACCGGGCGGGCGGACTACGCGGAGGTGGTGGCCATGCGGGGAGCGGGCGGACGTGCCGGGCGGAACGCGCGGCGGCCGGCGGCGCTGGCGCTGGCCGCGCTGGTGCTCGTCCCGGCCGCCGGGTGCGGCACCCTCGACTCCGGTTCCCGGGCCAGGACGCATGTGCTCGCCGCCGACCAGCCGTTCACCCACCCCGGCGTCCTCGTCGGCAAGGCCCAGCT
The DNA here is from genome assembly GCF_040652095.1 of Streptomyces sp. NPDC048290. Classification (NCBI taxonomy): domain Bacteria; kingdom Bacillati; phylum Actinomycetota; class Actinomycetes; order Kitasatosporales; family Streptomycetaceae; genus Streptomyces; species Streptomyces sp. NPDC048290. The sequence continues at coordinate 27,184 of NZ_JBEZLM010000026.1, read as the reverse complement.
GGACGCCGTACGGAAGAACGTCACCGCGGGGAAGCAGCCGTGGCTGACGGCGTATCTGGACATGCGGGACAGTGAGTACGGGTCGTACAAGTACCGGGCGCGGCCGGTCGCGGACGTCTCCTGTCCGGGCGGGGACGTCGGGGACGTCCCGGGCGCGGGGTGTGTCGAGGAGCGTGAGGACGCCATCGCCGCCTACACCCAGGCGCTGCTGTTCACCGTCACCGGCAAGCGGCGGCACGCCGCCAAGGCCGCCGAGATCATGGACGCCTGGTCGGCCCGGCTGACCCGGCACTCCCGGGCCGGTGCCGGGCTCCAGGCCGGATGGACGGGCGGCACCTGGGCGCGGGCCGCCGAGATCGTCCGGCACACGGAGGGCGCGGGCTGGCCGAAGGACCGCGTCCGCCGTTTCGCGACCATGCTCCGCACCGCGCACCTGCCCCATGTCACCGGGACGGCCCCCGACCGCCGCGGCGACCGGGACCTCACCGCCATCGACGCCGCCCTGTCGATCGCCGTCTTCCTGGACGACCGCAAGACCTTCGACGCCTCCCTCGCCCGCTTCCGCGAGCGGGTCCCGTCGGTGTTCTACCTGGAGAAGGACGGCCCCCTGCCCCGCACCCAGGCGGGCTCGGCCGCGAAGACCCCGGAGCAGGTACGGGCGTCCTGGTTCCGGCAGCGCACCTTCAAGGACGGCCTCACCCAGGAGACCTGCCGGGGCTTCGCCCACGTCGGGCACGCCGTCGCCGCCACCGCCCATGCCGCCGAGACCGCCTGGCAGCAGGGCGTCGACCTGTACGAGGACGCCGCCGACCGGCTCCGCGCGGCGCTCGCCCTGCACGCGCCCTACCAGGAGGGCCGTCCCGCGCCCGGCTGGCTGTGCGGCGGCCGGATCGAACGGGACCTCGGCCCCGCCCTCGAAGTCGCCCTCAACCATCTGGAGAACCGGCTCGACACCCCCGTCCCGGCCGCGCACCGGCTGGCCGTCACGACCCGCCCGGCGGGCACGGACGGGTTCTTCGTGGCCTGGGAGACCCTCACCCACGCGGGGAACCCGGGCACGTAGGCGCCTCCTGTGTGCCGCCTACGGGAACGGGTGCGTAGGGGGCGCCTCCGGCAACGCGTACATAGGGGCGCGTCTGGATGGCGGTGCAGACGGGGCACGTCTGGAAGGCGGTGCGGAAGGGTCGCCTCGGGAAGGAAGGGGCGCCTCGGGAAGACGGTGCGGAAGGGGCGCGTTTCAATCGGTGTGCTGACCGGTCCGACCATGGCGTACACTGGTGACACACCGACGCGGGGTGGAGCAGCTCGGTAGCTCGCTGGGCTCATAACCCAGAGGTCGCAGGTTCAAATCCTGTCCCCGCTACTCAAGGCTCAGGGCCGGAATCCGGATCACGGATTCCGGCCCTGAGTGTTTTCCGCGCCCCGCCCCCCCGCAGCCCTGGCGCTCCCCCCTCGTCCATTCATCCGGTCGGCCCGCCCGGCTCGCCCGTCCGCCGTGCTGCGGCAACGCTGGACTGACGGAGACGAAGGCGGGAGACGCGAGGTGCTGCCTGGTGAGGCGGAGGGCGAGGGGCCGTACACCGGGCCGCGCGGCACGATGCCCCGGGGCAGTTCGCCACAGGGCGGCCCCGAGCGGGGCGGCTTCTCGTACATCAGACCGGTCGTGCGTGTGCTGCCCGCCCTGCTGATCGTCGGCGGCGCGGTGTACGAGACCGTGATGCCCGCCCACTTCACCGCCGTGCCGTTCTTCACCGCGGCGCCCCTGGTCGCGGCGCCGCTGTTCGGGCTGCGCTACACCGTGATCACCGGTGTCGTGGCCCTGGTCGTCATGTTCATCGTCCATATCGGGGTGGACAAGCCCCTCGCCGCCGAGACCATCACCGAGGCCGTCACGGTGGCCACGGTCTCCGTGCTCGCCGTGCTGATCAATGTCCTGGTCCGGCGCAGTGACGCCCGGCTCGCCTCCGCGCGGGAGATCGCCGAGGCGGCACAGCGCGCGGTGCTGCCGGAACCGGACGACCGGATCGGCGGCTTCGACATCGCCGCCCGCTACGAGGCCGCCCAGGCGGGCGCGTTCATCGGCGGCGACCTGTACGCGGTGCAGGACACCCCGCACGGGGTCCGGCTCGTCGTCGGGGACGTACGGGGCAAGGGCATGAGCGCGGTGGCCGCCGTCGCGGTGGTGATCGGGGCGTTCCGGGAGGCGGCCGAGCAGGAGGCCACCCTGGAGGCGGTCGCCGCACGGCTGGAGCGGGCGCTCGCGCGGGAGGGCACCCGGCGCGACGGGCTGGACGCCTACGAGGGGTTCACCACCGCCGTGCTCGCCGAGATCCCGCACGGCCGGGCCGTGGTGCGGATGGTCAACCGGGGGCACCCGGGGCCGCTGCTGCTGTACGCCGACGGCACCCTGCGCGAGCTGGACGCGCCCGAGCCCGCCCTGCCGCTGGGCATGGGCGACCTGGGGGCGTGGCCGGACCGGGCGCAGGAGGCGGAGTTCCCGGGCGGGGCCACGCTGCTGCTGTTCACCGACGGGCTGTCCGAGGCGCGGGACGGGAGCGGGGTGTTCTTCGAGCCCGAGGACCGGCTGGCGGGGCGGCTGTTCGGGGGCCCGGCGGACCTGGTGGCGGCCCTGTCCGAAGAGGTACGGCACCACACCGGGGGCGGGATGACGGACGACATGGCGCTGCTCGCCGTACGGCGGCCCGGCCCGGCACCCGGGCGCCCGGCCTACGGTCACGGTGAGTGAATGGACGACCGCCCTCCGCATAACAACTGAGTCACCATCACATGAGGGCGGTTGTGGAGTGCCCCACGAGACCGGTGTGAGACAGGCCCAAGGCGGGGGTGACTCGCCCGAATTTCCGCCCTCGTGGCCCGTACGTCCAGCGTAAGAGCGTGAATGATCTCCAGGAAGCGCTTGGAAATCACCCTTGGGTTCTATTACTGTCCGATAACGCAGCGCGGTCGTCCCAGCCGTCACAAGAGGCGGCTCCGTGCGCAAGCGCCGAATCCCGTGAGGGAACCGGGGAACCACCACCTTGGGGTGAATCGGGCGTACATCGCCATGGAGACATGGCTGATTTACGCGCGTAGGAGACCTTCCTGCTCCGAACCCGTCAGCTAACCCGGTAGGCGAGAGGGAAGGAAAGGAGTACGCCTACGTGGCGTCCAACCGGCCTGCTCCAGGGGCCCCGTTCATACCCGCCCAGCGCAGCGACGACACCGTCGTCTACGGCGGCCCCCGCACCGACGAGGGCCCGTGGGAGGAATGGAACCCCAGCGCGGAGACCGTCCGCCCGGTCCGCGGCCGGCACCGCGTCGCCAAGCAGCGCGGCGGACTCGCCCGCGGCGGCCTGGCCCGCAGCTCCACGGTCCTCGGCGTCGGTGTCATAGCCGCCGTCGGCGCGGGCGGCATGGCCACCGCGCAGACCGGCAAGCCGCCGGTGGCGATCTCCCTGCCCGACCTCCCCACCTTCACGGACGACGCGGACGCGGAAGAGCCCGCCGCCGAGCCCGAGACCGCCCCGCTCAGCGGGATCGGCGTCACCCCGGCCGACACCGGCCAGGGCACCACCGACGCCGGTGAGGCGCTGCGCGCCCGCATCATGGCCCAGGCCGAGAGCCAGCAGGACCAGGTCGACACCAAGGCTGCCCAGGCGGTGCTCGCCGCCGCCGAGAAGAAGGCCACCGCGGCTGCCGAGAAGGCGGAGCGGGAGGCGCGTGAGAAGGCCGCCGCCGAGAAGAAGAAGGCGGAGGAGGAAGCCGCGCGCAAGGCCGAGGAGGAGCGCCTCGCCAAGCTGGCCAAGCAGTTCGCGCTGCCGACCTCGTCGTACACCCTCACCTCGACCTTCGGCCAGGCCGGTTCGCTCTGGTCGTCCGGCTACCACACCGGCACCGACTTCGCCGCGCCCACGGGCACGCTCATCAAGGCCGTCCACTCCGGCACCATCACCTCGGCGGGCTGGGACGGTTCGTACGGCTACAAGACCGTGCTGACCCTCGACGACGGCACCGAGGTCTGGTACGCCCACCAGTCCTCGATCAGTGTCAGCGTCGGCCAGAAGGTCACCACCGGCGAGGTCATCGGCCGTGTCGGCGCCACCGGCAATGTCACCGGCGCCCACCTCCACCTGGAGGTGCACACCAGCTCCGGCGGCGGCATCGACCCGCTGGCCTGGCTCCGCGACAAGGGCCTGAACCCCTGACGGTCCGAATGCCTGACGGTCTGGATCCCTGAGGTCTACGGCCGTGACGGTCTGAATGCCCTGATGGATCCGACCCGCTCGACGTCCGCGTCCCGCGTGCTGCGTTCCGCACTCCCCGTTCCGCGCCCCCGTTCCCGGATTCGCGGAACGGCCGTGATCCCGGCGGTCCTGACGACGACCCCCCGACGTCAGGGCCGCCGCCCGCGTATGTCCCGTCAGGTGCGGTACGGGTTGTAGGGCGCCGGATGCTGCGGAGGCAGGGGCTGGGCGGTGGAGCCGTACGGCTGCCGTCTCGGGTCGGTCGCCGGGAACGGCGGGGGCGTCAGCCGGGCGGCGTGGGCGAGCGCGGGGCCCGCGATGTTCCTGCGGTGCCACAGCGCGGTGAGCAGTTCCCGCTCGCGCGGGACGAAGTCCGCTCGGGCCCGGCCCCGGTCGCCCCGGCGGCGCAGCACCGCGAGCGAGGTGGCGTACGCCTGGTACTCCGCGACCGTACGGGCGGCCCGGCGGCCGAGTCGGCGTCCGGCGTACTCCCGGGCCAGTCGGCGGGCCCGCATCGAGCCGAGCGCGTAGGGCTCGGCGGGGGAGAGCCAGCCGGCGGCCACATACGCGGGCAGTTCCTCGCGCACCACGCGCAGTTCCCGCTGCCGGGTCCAGATCACCAGCCAGGTCAGCAGGGCGAACACGGGCACCATGAAGGCGGCGTAGACGGCGAGGAAGCCGTAGTCGCCGAGGGACGGGGAGCCGTTCCAGAAGGCGTGTACGGCGATGGCCAGCAGCAGCCCGGCCGGTGGCGACAGCAGCCGCAGCAGCCGCTGGCGTTCCCCGGCGACGGCGGCGATCCCGAACCCGATGCCCGTGAACACGGTGAACAGCGGATGCGCGAACGGTGACATGACGACCCGGACGAAGAAGGTGGCGACGGTGACCGGGGCGATGCCGGTGTCCCCGTCGGCCTGGTCGGTGCCGAAGGCGTTGCCCAGGTAGAGGATGTTCTCGGTGAAGGCGAAGCCGGTGGCGGTGACCCCGGCGACCACCACACCGTCGACGATCCCGGTGAAGTCCCGTCTGCGGAACAGGAAGACCAGCAGGATCGCGGCGGCCTTGGCGCTCTCCTCCACGACCGGCGCTATCACGGTGGCGCCCAGGGTGTCCGCGCCGCCCGGGTCGGCGGTGGCGGTGGCTATCCAGCGGATGGCGAAGCTGTTGGTGACGATCGCGATCAGCGCCGCCGCGCAGGCTCCCCAGGAGAACGCGAACACCAGCTGCGGCCGGGGCGCCGGTTCGACCCGGTCCAGCCAGCGGAAGGTGGCTATCAGCAGGGGCACCGGCAGTACGGCGAGGCCCAGCCCGACGAAGAAGCCCGCGGTGCCGGTCTGCCGGCGCACCAGGGCGAGGATGACCAGCCCGGACAGCGCGAGCAGGGCGATCAGTCCGGCGTACCGGGTCCGCCGCCAGCCGGTGGGGTGGGCCGGCGCGTACCGGTGGGCCGGCGCGTACCGGTGGGCGGTCCCGCGCCGCCACCACCGCCCGCGCGGTGGCGCCTCGGCGGGCGGGCCGCCGGGGTGGATCGGACATGGGGGGTTGGTGGCCACGACTTCGACCCTAACGAGACGGTGCGCGGGCCGCGATGGTGCCTGGCGCGGGGGCGGTCGGGGGAGGCCGTGAGCCGGTGGCGCGATGTTGTGGGTGTGGGTCGGTGGCGCGGTGTTGTGGCCGCGGGTCGGTGACGTGGTGTTGTGGCTGCGGTTCGTGGCACGGTGATGTGGCCGCCGGTCGGTGGCGCGGTGTTATGGCCGCGGGTCGGCCGGAGGATCGAGGTGTTCTTCCCGCGGGCCGGGGTGGTCCTGGTGAGGTACGCGGCGGAACAGCACATCGTTCACCGCGTGGCCCTTGTCCAGGCCCTGGCCCTCGAAACGGGTCAGCGGGCGGAAGGCGGGGCGCGGGGCGAAACCGCCGTCGGCCCGGGTGTTGGCGAAATCGGGGTGCGCGGTGAGGACGTCGAGCATCTGCTCGGCGTACGGCTCCCAGTCGGTGGCGCAGTGCAGCAGCGCGCCCGGTCGCAGCCGGGTGGCGGCGAGGCTGAGGAACTCGGGCTGGATCAGCCGCCGCTTGTGGTGCCGCTTCTTGGGCCAGGGGTCGGGGAAGTAGACGCGCAGCCCGTCGAGGGAGTCGGGGGCGAGCATCTCGCGGAGCAGGATGATGGCGTCGCCGTTGGCGACCCGGACGTTGGTCAGTCCGGCCTGGTCGGCGAGATTGAGCAGATTGCCCTGGCCCGGGGTGTGCACATCCACGGCGAGGATGTCGGTGTCCGGGTCGGCGGCGGCCATCTGCGCGGTCGCCTCGCCCATCCCGAAGCCGATCTCCAGCACCACGGGTCGCCGGTTGCCGAACAGCTCGGCGAGGTCGATCACCCGCTGTCCGTCGATGTCCAGTCCCCACTGCGGCCACAGCCGCTGGAGGGCGTCCGCCTGACCGGCGGTGACCCGGCTGCGGCGCGGCTGGAAGCTGCGGATGCGCCGCTCGAAGTGCGACCCGGCGGGATCGGCCTGCGGCCCGTCCGGGAACCGGGGCTCACCCTTGGCCCGGGTATGCCGCACGGAGACACCGGGGCCGTGCGGGGTGGGTCGCCGGGGGGTTTCGGGGATACGGGGAGAGTCAGACACAGTGGGACGATTTTACGCGCGCGGGGAGGACGGGAGGTCCGGGGCGGTGGCCCTTGGCGGGGATCTCCGGCCGTGATCTCCGGCTCTGGTCACGATCCTGGTCCTGATCCTGGTTCTGGTCCCGTGCGGGACGGCGGCGGTGATCTCTGGCTCCGGCCCTCGCCCTGGCCCTCGTCCCGGTCCCGGTCCTGTCCCGGACGGGAAGGTCAGCGGGCGTCCCCCAGCGCGGACAGCGCGCGTCTGGCCACCTCCCGGCCGATGGGCAGTGCCGCGGTGGCGGCCGGGGAGGGCGCGTTGAGGACGTGGACGGCCCGGGGGGCCTCCTTGATCAGGAAGTCGTCCACCAGGGAGCCGTCCCGCAGCACGGCCTGGGCCCGGACCCCGGCCGCCGCCGGGACCAGGTCGTCCTCCCGGACGACGGGGAGCAGTCTGCGTACGGCCGTGGTGAAGGCGCGCTTGGACACCGAGCGGCGCAGCTCCCCGGCGCCGTACCGCCAGTGCCGCCTGGCCAGCCGCCAGGAGCCGGGCCAGCCGAGCGTGGCGGCGACCTCACGGGGACGTACGACACCCCAGCCGTAGCCCTCGCGGGCGAGGGCGGGGACGGCGTTGGGCCCGATGTGGACACCGCCGTCGATCCCCCGGGTGAGATGGACGCCGAGGAACGGGAACGCCGGGTCGGGGACCGGATACACGAGTCCACGGACCAGGTCGGGCCGCGCCAGCTCGTAGTACTCGCCCCGGAAGGGCACGATCCGCATCTCCGGGTCGTCGCCGGTCAGCCGGGCGATCTTGTCGCAGTACAGCCCCGCGCAGTTCACCAGGGTCTTTGCGCGGACGACCTCGCCCGCGCGGGTGAGGACGGCCACGCCCCGCTCGGGGCGCCGGTCGACGCGGACGACCTCCTGTCCGTAGCGGATCTCGGCGCCGGACGCCTCGCCGAGGCGGCGGGCGACACCGGTGAAGTCACAGATCCCGGTCGTGCCGACATGGATGGCGGCGAGGCCGCGGACCTGCGGCTCGTACTCGGGGATCTGGGCGGCGCCCAGCTCGCGGACGGGTATCCCGTTCTCCCGGCCGCGCTGGACCAGGGCGTGCAGTCGGGGCAGCTCGGCGCGCTCGGTGGCGACGATCAGCTTGCCGGTCACGGCGTGGGCGATGCCGTACTCGGCGCAGAACTTCACCATCTCCGTGGCCCCGCGGACGGCGTACCGCGCCTTGAGGGAGCCCGGCCGGTAGTAGATGCCGCTGTGGATGACCCCGCTGTTGCGCCCCGTCTGGTGGCGGGCGGGGCCGGGCTCCTTCTCCAGCACGGTCACCCGGGTGCCGGGCGCGGCCCGGGTGATCGCGAACGCGGTGGACAGCCCGACGATGCCGCCCCCGACGACGACCACGTCACACTCGTACCCACCAGCACCACGCACCCGCACCACCTCCCACCTAGATAGTGCACTGCGCCACTGACAGTCCCTTCAAACCAGGGGATCGGCGGCGCGGCCACTCTCCGACGCCGGGGCCGCCAGCCCACCTGAAGGGGCGCGCCAGCCCTCTGACGCCGAGAACGGCAGCCCACCTGAAAGGGGCGCTGGGGGTACCCCCTCTGGGGGAGGAACTGCGCGAACAACCCCCGCGGCGGGAAAGCCCGAGAACCCACCGAGACAAGGCAGACGAATCCGCAAAAAACCTACGCCGGCGCCATCATCAACAGTGGTCGAGCCCGCTCCCGCAACTCCACCACCCGCGGCTCATCCCCATACGGCTCCAGCCGATGCAAAAGATCCTTCACATACTCCGTCGTCCGCGCGGACGAGATCCGCCCCGCGACCTCCACCGCCCGCACCCCCTGCTCGCACGCCGCGTCGAGGTTCCCGGACTCCAGCTCGGCGACCGCCGACACCACGAGCCGTAAACCATGCGACCGCACGAACTCCTCCGTCGGCTTCGACAGCGCCTGCTCCGTGAACCTCCGCACCTGCCGGGGCGCCTTCAGATCCCGGTAGCACTCCGCCGCGTCGGCGGCGAACCGGTCGTAGGAGTAGAAGCCGAGCCAGGAGGGGTCGTGGTCGCCCTCCCGGGACCGCTCCAGCCAGCCCTCCGCCGCCTTCAGCGCCGCCCCGGCCGCCTGCGCGTCGTTCGCCCGCGCGTGGGCGCGGGCCTCGACCAGCCGGAAGAAGCTCATCGTGCGCGCGGTGGCCAGGCCCCGGTTGCGCTCCAGCGCGGCCTGGGCGAGGTCGACGCCCTCGTCGCCGAAGCCGCGGTAGGTGGCCTGGAGCGACATGGAGGCCAGCACATACCCGCCGAGCGGGACGTCGGCCGCCGCGCGGGCGAGCCGCAGCGCCTGGATGTAGTAGCGCTGGGCGGCCTCCTGCTGGCCGGTGTCGAAGGCCATCCAGCCCGCGAGCCGGGTGAGTTCGGCGGTGGCGCCGAACAGGGCGCGGCCGACCTCGTCGGAGTAGGAGCCCAGCAGCAGGGGCGCCGCCTCCACGCGCAGGCACTCCGGCACCATGGACGAACGCCAGTCGCCGCCTCCGTACTTGGAGTCCCAGCGCCTGGCGTCCTCCGCCGCCTCACGGAGCTTCTGCACATCGCTGTGGCCGACTTTGAGCGGTGCGCCGGAGCCCTCCGAGAGGTGTGCGTCGCGCGCGACCGAACTGTCGGCCGGGGTTATCAGCCACCGGGAGGCGGGCGTTGCGTATGCGCTCACTGCGAAGGACCCGGCGAGGGACTGCCAGATGCCGCCGGAGCCGGCCCGGCGCCCGGCGAGGTCGAGGCGGTACAGCTCGGTGGCCGAGCGCACCGCCTGTCCGACATCGCGCGGGAAGGCGAGGCCGACCTCGGGCGCGGGGTCGGCGTCGGCGAGCCCGATCTCGTGCAGCGGCACCGGCCTGCCGAGTTTCTGGCCGATGGCGGCGGCGATCAGATGGGGGGCCGCACCCTGCGGCACCATGCCCTTGGAGACCCAGCGGGCCACCGAGGTCTTGTCGTAGCGGAGCGTCAGTCCGCGTTGGGCGCCAAGGTCGTTGACGCGTCGCGCGAGACCCGCGTTGGAGATGCCCGCGAGGGCGAGAACGGCGCCGAGTTTGTCGTTCGGCCCGCGTTGCTCCCTGGACATTGCGCCACCCCTCGACACAGACGGCTGCCGCTCTGGCATAGGCACGCGGCATTCGTAAACCCAGCGTAGTTCGCCGCATCCCAAGCGTTAAGGGGCATTGTTCCGGATGGCGGGATTGTGGCCCGTACGGAAGTACGGGGCGGGCACGGTGCGTCGCGGCGTGCTCCCGGTGTGTGGCCGTGCGCCCGCCCGTGCGCTCTTCTCCGGCCATCGGGGGAGCGATTCCATGACTCCTGCGTGGGTCGGCCCGCTGTACTGGACCAGTGGGCTGGGGGACACCGCCGCCTTCATCCCCGCGGGCGGCGGGACGGTCCGGGGGGCGGACTGCCGCCTCCCGGACTGCGCGCCGCCGGGCGGTGCGCAGAGCATGTACGGAGCGTGGTCACAGCCGCTCCCCTGTTTTTCACACTTCCGCGATTTGGCTGAAAATAGCTCCTATGAAGCCGCCCCGATCCCCCCTCCCACCATACGAATTGACGGCGCGTTGGGTGCTTTGGGGGCGTGTTGTGGGGGCGCATTCGAGTCGAAGTGACCAGCTCCCGCGCGCGTGTTCGGTCGGATAACGCCCTCCGCGCGGGGAGGGATTCCCCGGCCCGCGAGCGGCTCCGCCGCTCCGCCACTTCACGTTCTTCGTGGCAGCATGGGGAACCGGTTCGTACGGTGCACTGGTTGTCCACAGCCTGTGGAGGCTTCGATGCGGTGGTTGGTGGGATGGAGCAGCGCCGCCGCGCCGCCCGGAGGAGGCGTCACCGCAGGTACCGCGGGCGCCGCCGGGCCCGACGGCGAGACCCTGCACCCGGTGGGCTCCCAGCCCCTCTGGGGCGACCCCGACCCCCTGTGGGCGGTCGGCGACTGGCGCCCCGACGAGGTCCGTGTGGTCGCCGCCGACGCCCAGACCCGGGTCGCGGTCCTCGGCACCTGCGCGGCCTCCGACGAGGAACTGCGCGTCGCCCTGTTCGCCGCCCGCGGGGGCGCCCTGCGCCATCTCACGGCCTGGCCGGGCAGCTACACGGCCGTCGTCCAGGTCGGCCGCCGGGTCACCGTCTGCGGCGATCTCGCGGGCGCCCGCCCGGTCTTCCACACCCCGTGGGCGAGCGGTACCGCCTACGCCACCGCCGCGCTGCCGCTCGCCGACCTCGTCGAGGCCAACCTCGACTTCGGCCATCTCGCCGCGCTGCTCGCCGCGCCCGACGTCCCGGCCGCGCTGCACGACTCCACGCCCTACGACGGCGTCCGGCGCGTTCCGCCGGGACACGCGCTCATCCTGCGCGCCGGGGCGCGCGAGATCGCCGGATACGAGCCGGTGGCCTCCCTCGCCGTGGCCGCGCCGCCCGCCGACCCGGACAGCGCGGTGGACGCCGTACGGGACGCCCTGGTGGACGCCGTACGCGCCCGGCTGTCCGCGCCCCGGCATGTTCCCGGCGCGGACATCGACCCCGGGCCGGTGCCCGGCATGGGGCCCGCCGAACGGCGTGCCGCGCGGGGGATGCCGGTTCCCGGGATCGGCGCCGACCTGTCCGGCGGCCCCGCGTCCGCCACCCTCGCCCTCCTGGCGGCCGGTCTGCCCGGCAACCCGGGCACGGTCCTGGGCCACGGCACGGGCGCGGGCGAGCGGCTGCTCGCGGTCACCTTCAACGACCTGGCCGTCCCCGGGCGCGCCGCCGAGGTGCAGCGGGCCGGGGAACTGGCCGCCAACCCGCGCCTGCACCACGTGGTCGTCACCGGCGGCGAGGACACCCTCCCTTACGCCGACCTGGACGGTCCGCTGACCGATGAGCCGGGCGCGTCCCTGGTGACCGCCGCGCGGCACCGCGCCCGCCTCCTCGCGGGCAGCGCCGACCACTTCACCGGATACGGCGCCCGTCAGGTCCTGGACGCCCATCCGGCCCGCCTCGCCGACCTCCTCATGGACCGTAAACGCCGCCACATGGTCCGCCCCGTGGCGGCCCTCGCCAAGGCGGAGGGCTCGGTCCTGGTCCCGCCCCGCGTGTACGGCGCCGCCCGCCGCCTCTCCCGGACGCCCTACCGCACCGGCGTCGACGGCCTCGCCGACCGCCTCATGGACCGCCGCTTCGACGAGCCCGGCGGTGCGGTGGGCGCCTCCCTCGCCGCGCTCACCTGGGCCAGACCGGGTCCGGCGGCCCGTTGGCTGACCGGGGAGGCACTGGCTGAAGTATCGGTTCGCCTGCACAGCGAGCCGGGCCGCTCCGGCGTCATGGGACCCGGCCAGCGCCCCGGCGACTTCCGCGCGAGAGCCGCCCTCGCGCGGCACGCCGCCGACATCCGCGTCCTGGAGCAGGCCGCCGAGATCCGCTTCCAGCGCCTGCACACCCCGTTCCTCGACAACCAGGTCGTGCGCGCGTGCCGGGCCCTGCCCGAGGCGCTGCGCGTCCAGCCCGGCGCCCGCGCCGCGATCCTGCGCACGGTCCTCAAGGGCGCCGGTGTCGCCGACCTCCCGCCCGGCTGGGGCGCCCCCTCCAGCGCCCCCGCCGCGGACGCGGCCCGCACCGGCCTGCGGGTCTCCGTCGCCCACCTCATCGACCTCTTCGAGACGCCGCTCCTCGCCGAGGCGGGCCTGGTCGAGGCCCGTGTCGTCCGCAAGGCCCTGCGCGCGAGCGCCGAGGGCGAACCCCTCCCCGTCGACGGCCTGGCCCACCTCGTCTCCCTGGAACTCTGGCTGCGCCGCCTCCTCTCCCGCCGAGGCACCTGCTGGACCGGCACCCCGGCCCGCTCCCGCGCGGTCCCCTCAGGCATCACCCCCCAGAGAGGCGCACTGGGCGCGGGCGCGCCAGCCAGAAGGGCCTGACCCCCAGCCCCTCGACGCCCCGGACTCCGGCTTCTAGAGAATCGACCTGGCCGCGGCCCACCTAGGGCACGGACCCCGGGCACACCGCCGGCGGGCCTGTGGCCCAACTGCCCTAGGGGCGCGGGGAACTGCGCGACCAGCCACGACGGACGCACGCAGGACGACGAGCACCTGCCGCCTGGGCCGCGGACCGACCGCACATTGTCAACGCAGCTGCTGGCAGCCGACATAGGGGCGCGGGGAACTGCGCGACCAGCCACGACGGACGCGCGAAGGACGACGAGCACCTGCCGCCTGGGCCGCGGACCGACCGCACATTGTCAACGCAGCTGCTGGCAGCCGACATAGGGGCGCGGGGAACTGCGCGAC
>NZ_JBEZLM010000026.1:13616-13934 GCF_040652095.1 Streptomyces sp. NPDC048290 | reverse complement strand
ACCAGCCACGACGGACGCGCGAAGGACGACGAGCACCTGCCCCCGGGGCCGCGGACCGACCGCACATTGTCAACGCAGCTGCTGGCAGCCGACATAGGGGCGCGGGGAACTGCGCGACCAGCCACGACGAACGCGCACAGGACGACGAGCCGGACCGACCGCACACCGCCTACGAAGCTGCCAGCAGCCGACCCAGGGGCGCGGGGAACTGCGCGAATCCCCCCACCCACCCGCACCCGACAACACCCACCCGCACCCGACAACACCCACCCGCACCCGACAACACCCACCCGCACCCGACAACACCCACCCGCACCC
>NZ_JBEZLM010000026.1:0-13517 GCF_040652095.1 Streptomyces sp. NPDC048290 | reverse complement strand
GCACCCGACAACACCCACCCGCACCCGACAACACCCACCCGCACCCGACAACACCCACCCGCACCCGACAACACCCACCCGCACCCGACAACACCCCCGACGCCCCCACCCCCGGCGACAATGATTCCGTGCGGTACAGAATTCTCGGCATCACCGAGGCCCAGGACCCCCAAGGCCACCCCCTCCCCCTGCCCGGCCCCCGCATCCGCACCCTTCTCACCGCCCTCGCCACCCACCCCGGCCACCCCCGCACGACCACGACCCTGATCGACGAGATCTGGCCCGACAACCCCCCACAAGACCCCCCGGCCGCCCTCCAGGCCCTCGTAGCCCGCCTCCGCCGAGCCATCGGCAAGGACACCGTAGAAAGCACCCCCGGCGGCTACCGCCTCACCGCCGACGAATCCGACGTCGACCTCTTCGTCTTCGCCGACCTCACAAGAAAAGGCACCGCCGCCCTCGCACAGGGCGACCCCGACACCGCCGCCCGCCACCTCACCACCGCCCTGGCCCTATGGCGCGGCCCCGCCCTCGCCGACCTCCCCGACCGCACCGCGGCGACCCGCCCCGAGGCCCTGCGGCTGGCGGCCACCCGCACCCGCATCGCCGCCGACCTGGCGAGAGGCCGCGCCGAACACGTCGTACCGGAGCTGTCCGAGCTGACCACCGCACACCCGTACGACGAGACCCTGCACGCCCACCTGGTGCGCGCCCTGCGCGACACCGGCCGCCCGGCCGACGCACTCGCCGCCTACGAACGGGCCCGCCGTGCCCTCGCCGACGGCCTCGGCACCGACCCCGGCCCAGAACTATGCACCCTGCACACCGAACTCCTCACCTCCCCCACCCCGGAACACCCCAGCCGGCCCCAGACCCCCACCCGCACCGGCAACATCCGCCCCCGCCTGAATTCCTTCGTCGGCCGGGAACTCGAACTCGACGCGCTTCGTTCCGAATTGCACAGGGCCAGACTGGTCACCCTCACCGGACCAGGAGGCTCGGGGAAGACCCGTCTCGCCGAGGAGGCCGCCGCAGCGGTCCCCGACGCATGGCTGGTCGAGCTGGCCCCGCTCGACCGACCGGAGGCGGTGCCCGGCGCGGTGGTCAGCGCGCTCGGTCTGCGCGAGACCGTGCTCCGCACCCACGACCTGGGCACCTCACAGGACGACCCCGTCGCCCTGCTCATCGAGCACTGCGCACCGCGCGGACAGCTCCTGATCCTTGACAACTGCGAACATGTCATCGGCGCGGCGGCCCAGCTCGCCGAGACCCTCCTCACCCACTGCCCGGGGCTCACGGTGCTCGCCACCAGCCGTGAACCCCTGGGCGTGCCCGGCGAGTCGGTCCGCCCGGTCGAGCCCCTCCACCCCGACCAGGCGCACCGGCTGTTCGCGGAGCGCGCGTCGGCGGCCCGCCTCGACGCCGACGCCCTGCTCCGCGACCAGGACACGGCGGTCACCGAGATCTGCCGCCGTCTGGACGGCCTCCCGCTGGCCATCGAGCTGGCCGCCGCCCGGCTGCGGATGCTCACCCCGCGCCAGATCGCCGACCGCCTCGACGACCGCTTCCGGCTCCTCACCGCGGGCAGTCGTACGGCCCTGCCCCGCCAGCAGACCCTGCGCGCGGTGGTCGACTGGTCCTGGGACCTGTTGGACGAGGACGAACGGGACACCCTCCGCGAGGTCTCCGTCTTCGCCGGCGGCTGGGACCTCCCGGCCGCGGAGGCCGTCTGCGCGACACCCCGCACCGCCGAACTGCTGGGCGCCCTCGTGGACAAGTCCCTGATCGTCGCCTCCCCGCACCCGCAGGAGAACGGGGAGGACGGGGAGGGCGACCAGGGCGGGAATCAGATCAGGAATCAGATCAGGAATCAGATCGGGAAGGACATCAGGAAGCAGATCGGGAAGGAGACGCGGCACAGGACCGGCGCCGACCGCCCCACCACCCCCGACGTCATGCGCTACCGCATGCTGGAGACCATCCACGAGTACGCGGCGGAGCGGGCCGCCGAGCACCCGGCCCACCGCGCCGCCACCGAGGCCCGCCACCTCACCTGGGCCCTCGCCCTCGCCCGGAAGGCCGACCCGATCCTCCGCTCGTCCGGTCAGCTCCCCTGGATCGCCCGCCTGGAGACGGAGCTGGACAACATCCGCGCCGCCCTGCGGTACGCGATCGACGGCGGCCGGGAGCCGGAGGCAGGCGGACTGGTGCTGGCCATGTCCTGGTTCTGGTGGCTGCGCAACCACCGCCAGGAAGGCGTGCGCTGGGTCGAACACGCCCTGCGCCTGGCGTCCCCAGCCCCTACCCCCACGGTCACTCCCACGGTCATCTCCACAGCCACCCCTCCGGACGCCTTCGACGTCATCGACGCCTACCTCGCCGTCGCCGACGAGGAGACCACCCATCCGCAGCACGCCCCGCGCATGGACCTGCGCATGACCCACCTCTTCTTCACCTCCGACCTCGAACCGACGAGGGGCCGGACAGATCCCCGGTATGTGCGGTACATCGACCGGCTCCGAGACCATTACGAGAAGGGCGGCCCGGCGTCCGCCCGGATGCCGGGACTGCTCTGGGCCCCGCTGACCGCCTTCCACCGCCGTGGCGCCGTCGACTCCCGGCAGGTCCTGGAGACCGCGGTCGCCAACTGCCGGAGCCACGGCGACGACTGGGAGCTGGCGGTCAGCCTGCTGTTCCGGACACATCTCGCGGTCGACTCCCCGGGCCCCGCCCGAGGTGTGGCCGAGGACCTCGCGGAGCTGCGCGCGCTCAGCCGCCGGGTCGGCGACCGCTGGCTGCGGGCCCAGGTGTGCGGTGCCGCCGGAGAGGCGGCGATCGCCGACGGCGACCTGGAAGAGGCCCGCCGAGTGATCGAGGAGGCGCTTCCGCTCGCCTACGAGGTGGGGGCCTACACCGAAGGCCCCCTGCTGCTGGTCCGCCTGGCCGAGATCACCTACCGTCGCGGCGACCGCGTCCAGGGCGCCGCTCTGCTGGACGAGGCGACCACCGCCGCCGACCGGCACGGGGTCCCGGACTCCCGTGCCCATATCGCCCTACTGCGCTCCTACATGGCTCTCCAGGACGGTGAGGTGCCCGCCGCCCGCGCCTGGAGCGACAAGGCCCGTGCCCAGGCCGCCGTCGGCACACCCCCGCCGCCCCTGACGGCGGCCCTGGACGGGACGGACGCGCTGATCACGGCCGAGGAATCCGGCCCGGCCCACGGTCTGGCGCCGCTGGCCGAGGCGTTGGCGACGGCCGTGGCGCAGGGCTGCCCGGAGCGGTCCCTGGTGGGCCTGGTGGACAGCGCGGCGGAGCTGCTCGCCCGGCTGGGCGACCTCCCGCGCGCGGCCCGGCTGTTCGGCGCGGCCGACCACCTGCTCGGGGGCCTGGTCCGGCTCCCGCCCGAGCGACAGCGGATCGAGCGGGGGATCGCCGACATCCGTACGGCACTGGGCCCGCCGGATCACGCCACGCACCGCGCCCGCGGCGCCCGCCTCACCCCCGACGGCATCCTCCGCGAACTCCACGAGGCGACCCGGGCCCACGGCCCCAAGGACCGTCCGCCCACCCCTCCGCCCGCCCCGGGGACCCCCACCCCTACCCGCAAATGAACCGCGACTGAGCCCAGTCCACCGGCAGGAGCCGGTCGAAGGGCGAGTGCGGTTCGACGACCAGCCGTACGGTGTCGTAGCCGGCGATGTTCACCCGTACGGGTACCGCCGGATCGCCCCCCTCGACCGGGCCCGACTTCCACAGGCGCACCCCGTCGGCGTACACCGAGAAGGAGACCCTGCCGAGGGAGAGGGTCATGTCGTCGACGCCGACGTAGGCGTCGTAGGCGGTGCACGCGCGGTTGAGGTCGATGGTGACCGAGGACGCGCCGTGGACCGTGACCCCGGGGGAGTAGGTCCGGCCGCCGATGGACAGCGTGCCGCGCTGCCACACCCAACTGCTCTCCGCGATCCGCATCTCGGGTTCGGTGCCGTCGCCGGTGACGTCGTACGACAGCTCGCTCCACTGGTAGACGGCCGGCGGCGGTGGCGGAGGAGGTGTCGGCGTCGGGGTGGGCGTGGGAGTCGGGGAGGGGGTCGGTGTCGGGGTAGGGCTGGGGCTCGGCGTCGGGGTCGGTGTCGGGGAGGGAGTTGGGGTCGGTGTCGGGGTAGGGGTCGGCGTCGGTGTGGGGGTCGGTGCCGGGGCCGCCGGAGGAGGGGGCGGCGGAGTCCTGGACGGCGTCGGGCTCGGCGCCGGAGGCTTCGGCAGGGCGGCCGGTGCCGAGGCGGGCGGCCGGGCCTGCGGCTTCGGGGGCGCGCTGTCGTCGCCGGCCAGCGCCAGCGCCACCGCCGCGGCGGCCACCGCCACCACACCGGCCGCGATCCCGGCCTTCACCGGTGTGCTCGCGCCCTCGGCCGCGGCGGCTCCGCTCCCGGTGGCCGTCCCGTTCGCCGCCGCGGCGGCACCGCCCACGCCCGCGGCGCCCACCCCGGCGCCCCCGGCGATGAGCCCGGCCGCCTTGGCGTACCCGGCGGCCCCGAACCAGCCGATGACGGCCAGCGGTACGACCGCCGGAATCCCGCCCGCGACCTCCTCGATCTGCGCCGCGGCCAGCCGGCACTTGGCGCACTCCTCCAGATGCTTGCGCAGTCCGCGCTCCGCGCGGGTCCGCAGCTTGCGCCGGGCATAGCTGCCGAGCTGGTCGGCGTAGCGGGCACAGGCCTCGTCGCCGACCAGGGTGGCGCTGACGTGCGCCTGGAGATACGCCTGCTTGAGCCCCTCGCGGGCCCGGCTGGCGAGCACCCGGGTGCCGTTGGCGTCCAGCCCGAAGAGGGTGGCGACCTCGCTCGGCGACTCGTCCTCGACCTCGGTGTGCCACAGCACGGCCTGCCAGCGCTCGGGCAGCGAGCGGAACGCCCGCATGGCCATGGACTGCTCGGCCTGATGCATCGCCCGTACATCCGCGCCGAGGTCGAGGGCGTCGTCGTCGGACACCTCAGAGGCGCGGGCGGCCTGCGCGGCGAACACCGCGAAGTCGTCGACCAGATGCTCCCGCCGGGCGGAGCTGGTCCAGGTCGCGGCGACCCGCCGGACACTGGTGAGCAGATAGGCGCGTACGGCGTACTCGGGCCCGGAGCCGCCGCGTACCGCCTGGAGCATCCGGGCGAACACCTCGGCGGTGAGATCGTCGGCGGTGTGCCCGTCCCGGCAGCAGGTACGGGCGTAGCGGCGCACGGCGTCGGCATGGCGCCGGTACAGCTCCTCGTACGCCGTGTCGTCGCCGGACCGCATCCGGCCGATCAGTTCACCGTCCTCGGCGGGCAGCTCGCGCGGCGGCGGGAGCACTCCGTCGTCCTCCGGCCAGTCGCGGTACCCGCGCTGCGGGGGGACGCTCCCCTCGTTCCCCTCGTCCCTCGCCTCTACGGACCCGGCGCGGCCTCCGTCGAACGGCTCCCCGCCCTGCGCCGGGACGGTCCCACCGCCCCGCTCCAGAAACGTCCCTGCGCCGGAATCACGGCCCTGTGCGGGAATGTCCACGGCCCCCGGGACCACCGGCTCACCGCCCTGTGCGGGAACCGCGGAGTCGGTCGGCCCCGCGCCGGGTTCCGCCCCGCCAGGCCGCCCCGACCCGGCGCCCGCCCCGGTGTCCGGACCCGCGCCGCTCCCGGACCGGCCGCCCTGGCTGGGGACCTGCGGAGTGGTTCCGCCGCCGGTGCCCGCGTCGCCGTCACCGAGTGACTCGTCGCGCCCGTCAACGCTCATCGCGGAAAGCCCCCGCCGCCTGCCCAACCAGTCCCGAACACCGGGTCAGAGTGCCACATCGACTTTTCGTCAGTAACCCGCGGTCGGGGCCATCCACTCGTCCGAGGGGACTTGCCAGGGGGCTCGTATGGGAGCCGACCTGTTCAGGGAAGTCTCAACAATCTTGAACGGCAGGGGAGTTGACGGACCCATCTCCCACCGCCGGACCTGCCGGAAACGCGGGCGGGGGCACGGACGTACGAACAGCCGCACCCCGCACCGGCCCACGGCCACCTCATCGAGGCACCCGATTTCCAGCCAAACACCAGGTGACGTGACATGACGTGACGTGCCGCGAGGCGAGGCAGCCCCGGTACGTCCGACAGACCCCGAACCTCGGCCGCCCGGAGGGACGGACCGCCCCGGCCCTCGTCAGGGCGCCGGTCGCCGACCACCCCGGACGGACCGTACGGTCCCGCACCCCGCACGGGACCGGCACCCGACCGGAACCGGTCGCCGGACCGGCACCACGCCCACCGGACCGGCACGACCCTCACTCCGCTCACCGGACCCGCACGACCCTCACTCCGCTCACCGGACCGGCACGACCCTCACCCGCGCCCGCGCTCTCCGCCCCCGGCGAGACGCCCCGCCCCCGGCGAGACGCCTGCCCCACTCACAGCGGCCGGGACCGCAGCCCCTCCAGCAGGATGTCCAGCAACCGCGCCGACGCCGCCGCCTGCTGCGCGGCATCCGGCAGGGCCGGTGCCGCCGTGGCGATGACCAGCAGGACGTCGGAGACGGAGACGTCCGGGCGCAGTTCGCCCGCCGCCCGAGCCCGTTCGACCAGCTGGCCCACGACATCGAGCAGCGCCGCGGCGCCCGCGTCGTCCTCGGCCGACACCGAAGTCTCCTCCGGCACCAGCCGCAGTTCACCGGAGCCCGGCTGCACCCGCTGGGCCGGGACCCGGGCCTCGTCCGGCCCGTCCTCCTCGGCGACCCCGACCCGCAGGACCTGCGGCGGCAGCAGCCGCCCGGCGCCCGAGGCGACGGAGGTGCGCAGGAAGCGGGAGAGCGCCGACCACGGCTCGTCCTCCTGTCCGAGCGCCGTACGGGCCTGGTCGGTGAGGCGGGAGGTCTCCTCCTCGGCTATCCGCCGGACCAGGACGTCCTTGCTCGGGAACCGCCGGTAGACCGTGCCGACCCCGACCCGGGCGCGCCGCGCCACGTCCTCCATGGGCGCGCCGTACCCCAGCTCGCCGAAGACCTCGCGTGCGGCCCGCAGCACATGCTCCAGATTGCGCTGTGCGTCCACCCGCAGCGGAGTGGAGCGCGGCTCGTCGCCGCGCCCGCCGCCCGCCGCGGACCCCAGTGCGGAGCCCATCGGCCCCGCCGTACCCACCGCACCCGTCGGCGTGATCGCCGACGCGGACGACCAATGAGAGTCCTGAACATGCATTTGAATTCCCCCGGTACACGACGTCTCCCCCCGGAGACGCTCCCCGCCATTGGATACCGGAGCGTGGCGGACGGCCCCCTACTTCGGCCCATGTGGCGAGATCCTGACGGACCCCGGACCTCCCGGACCCGTGAGCGCATCCCCTTACACCCCGTCGACACACGAACATAGTTGAGCGGGAGTCAATACAGAAGGGGCAGGTTCCGCACGGAGCGCCCCCCGATCGGGCTACGAGCCGCAAACGTCCCGGTTGCGCCCGCTTCCCTCCCCCCGTATATAGCCGCTGACCTGCGCACCTTTCTCCACACTCCGGCAATCCGGCCAACCTGGGGCAGGTCCGGCCTCCGGTCACACAAATTGCCGGGGCTGTGGACAAACGGCCGTGCCGGGTGCGTCATGGGGTGGTGAAGGAACGTGCGCGCATTCTCGTTGTCGGCGGCGGCTATGTCGGGATGTACACGGCCCTGCGCCTCCAGCGGCGGCTGAAACCGGAACTCAGGCGGGGCGAGGTCGAGATCACTCTGGTCACACCCGACCCGTACATGACCTATCAGCCCTTCCTTCCCGAGGCCGCGGCGGGCTCCATCTCGCCACGCCATGTCGTCGTACCGCTGCGCCGGGTGCTCTCCGGCTGCCGGATCGTCGTCGGCGAGGTCACCGCCGTCGACCACACCAAGCGCACCGCCACCCTCACCACCCTCGCCACCGACGAGGAGGGCACCGGCCCCCGCCTGCTGCCCTACGACGAGATCGTCCTCGCGCCCGGCTCGGTCTCCCGCACACTGCCCATCCCGGGCCTCGCCGAGCACGGCATCGGATTCAAGACCGTCGAAGAGGCCATCGGGCTGCGCAACCATGTCATCGAGCAGATGGACATCGCCTCCTCCACCCGCGACCCCGCGATCCGCGACGCCGCCCTGACCTTCGTCTTCGTCGGCGGCGGCTACGCGGGCGTCGAGGCGCTCGGCGAGCTGGAGGACATGGCCCGCTACACCGCGCGCTACTACCACAACGTCAAGCCCGAGGACATGCGGTGGATCCTGGTCGAGGCCAGCGACCGCATCCTGCCCGAGGTCGGCCCCGACATGGGCCGCTACACCGTCGCCGAACTGCGCCGCCGCAATGTCCAGGTGCTCCTGGAGACCCGTCTGGAGTCGTGCGCCGACCGGATCGCCGTCCTCAGCGACGGCCGCCGCTTCCCGACCCGTACGGTCGTGTGGACCGCCGGGGTCAAACCCCATCCGCTGCTCGCCGCCACCGACCTCCCGCTCACCGACCGGGGACGGCTGCGCTGCACCGCCGAACTCGCCGTCGAGGGCACCGGGCACGCCTGGGCCGCGGGCGACGCCGCCGCCGTCCCCGACATCACCGCCGAGGAACCCGGCGCCCTGTGCGCCCCCAACGCCCAGCACGCCGTACGCCAGGCCAGGGTCCTCGGCGACAACATCGTCCACACCCTGCGCGGCGAGCCCCTGGAGACCTACGCCCACAAGTACGCGGGTTCCGTCGCCTCGCTCGGACTGCACAAGGGCGTCGCCCAGATCTACGGCCGCCGCCTCAAGGGCTGGCCCGCCTGGTTCATGCACCGCACCTACCACCTCAGCCGGGTACCGACCTTCAACCGCAAGGCCCGGGTCCTCGCCGAATGGACCCTCTCCGGACTGTTCAAACGGGAGATCGTCTCCCTGGGTTCACTCGAACACCCCAGGGCGGAGTTCGAACTCGCGGCCGGGGCGAAGGGCTCCGACGACCCCTCGGACGACTCGAAGGGGTCGAACTGACCCGCCTCAGGAACTTCCCGCCACACCCCGGCGTCTGACGGATGTCGACCGGTCGGCCACACTGCCAGACTGGTCACCGGACCGGTCTCCCAGACCGGCTCCACCGGACCGCTCCGCCGGTCCTGGGCGGGCCGCCCCTCCCGCCCGACACCCACGAGGCTGTTTCCCCAGTGAGGCATCTCCCGGAGACCCGCACACCTCGCGCGGCCACCGCCGCGCGACCGCCGGGAGCCCCAGGGCCGGAACCGGAGCCGGCCGCCGACGACGACACGAGGCAAGGATTCGTGAACTTCACGCGCTGGAGCGCCCGGCTCCCCGGAACACAGCGCCGCGCCGCAGCGCGCGCCGAACACGCCGCTCCCCTGGACCGCGGCCCGGACGGCGGCCGTGACACCGGAGGCGACCGGGGCGACAGAAGCGCCAGAGGCGACAGAGGCGACGGCGACTCGAGGGACCCGGGAGACGGCAGAGACCCCCGGGACGGCGGCTCCGTCCCCGCGGCCCGCGCCGAGCACCTCACCGCCGACCGGCCCACCGCCACACCCGCCGTCGAGGACCTCCCGGTCCGTGACGTCCTCGACCGCGTCCCCGCCCTCGTCGCCCTGGTCCACGGCCCCGACCACCGCCTCGGCTACATCAACGACGCCTATACGAGCGCCTTCGGCACCCGCACCCTCGGCCACCCGGCCGGTGACGCCCTGCCCGAACTCCGTGACCTCGGCCTCCTCCCCCTGCTCGACCAGGTCCTGCGCAGCGGAAAGTCCCGCACGCTCAAGTCCCGCAAGGCCCCCGACGGCCGCTCCTACACGTTCTGCTGCACCCCCGTACGGCACGGCGGCGAGGCCGACGGCGACAGCGGCGGTGTTCTGGTCTTCGCCACCGACGTCACCGACCACGCCGAGGCCGCCGAGCGGCTGCGCGCCGCCGAACGCCGCCAGCGCGAGACCGCCGTCACCCTCCAGCGCTCCCTGCTCCCGCAGGAACTCGAACAGCCCGACGACCTCCGTATCGCCGCCACCTACCAGCCCGGCGGCACCGAAGCCGCCGTCGGCGGCGACTGGTACGACGTGATCACCCTCGGCGGTGGCCGCACCGCCCTCGTCATCGGCGATGTCATGGGCCGCGGCGTCCGCGCCGCCGCGGTCATGGGCCAGCTCCGCACGGCGGTCAGGGCGTACGCCCGGCTCGACCTGCCCCCGCACGAGGTGCTCCAGCTCCTGGACGGCCTGGCCACCGAGATCGACGCCAACCAGATCGCCACCTGCGTCTACGCCATCCACGACCCGAACGAGGGACGGCTGGTGTACGCCTCCGCCGGGCACCTCCCGATCCTCGTCCGCGACGAGTCGGGCGCGGTGCTGCGGACCGACGAGCCGACCGGCCCACCGCTCGGCACGGGCGGCTGGATGCACTCCTCCGGCACCATCCCGCTCGGCCCCGGCTCCACCGCCGTCCTCTACACCGACGGCCTGGTCGAACGCCGGGACGCCGACCTCGACGAAGGCATCGAAGCGCTGGAACGCGCCCTCGCCGGCGCCACCGGCACCCCGCAGGTCATCTGCGACCGGCTGCTCCGCTCGGCGGGCGTCACCGCCGACCACGACGACGACGTGGCCGTCCTCGTCCTCCAGCACCCCGCCCGCAACGGCCCCGACGGCGACCTCTTCCGCAACGCCGCACTCGAACTCCTCGGCGGTGTGGAGGCCGCCCCGCGCGCCCGCGCCTTCGCCTCCGGCGTCCTCACCAGCTGGCGCTTCCCGACCGAACTGCACGACGCCGGGGTCCTCGCGGCCAGCGAACTCGTCGCCAACTCCCTCCAGCACGGCACCCCGCCCATGCGGCTACGGCTCCGCCGCACCGACCGCCGCCTGATCGTGGAGGTCACGGACGGCGACGACCACCTCCCGCGCCGCCGCCGCGCCGAACCCGGCGACGAGTCCGGCCGGGGCATCGCCATCGTCGCCACGATCGCCACGAACTGGGGCAGCCGCAAGACACCGGGCGGCGGCAAGGCGGTCTGGTGCGAGTTCGCCCTCGCCCAGAACGGGACCGGGTAGGGGCCGCGGGACGCGGGCAGGCGGTGGTGCCGAACACGCACCACCCGCCCGCGCCAGCCGAGGACGGACCGGACGTCACGCCCCGGCCCGCACCCCGGCCTCCGGTCTCGCCTCCACCGCGGCCGTGGCCCCGCCCCGCAGCACCACCTGGCTGCGCGCCAGCCACGGCTGGTCCTGGACCTCCGTCAGCCGCCGCCCGAGCCGCAGCGCCAGCACACTGATCCCCAGCGAGAACAACAGGAACGTCACCACGTACGGCCCGTGCAGCGCCGCCCCCATGGGCCCGCCCACCGCCGGGCCCACCGCCAGCGCCAACTGCTTGACCAGCGCGAACGCCGAGTTGTACTGCCCGGCGAGCCCCTCCGGCGCCAGATCCGCCACCAGCGGGGCGACGGTCGGCGACAACATCGCCTCACCGAGCCCGAACAGCGCGTACGTGGAGATGAAGGCCGCGGTCGCCATCGCCTGGCTCCCGTTCCCCAGCCCCGCGTACGCCGCCGCGATCCAGGCCACCGCCCAGATCAGCCCGACGGCCGCGATCACCCGGGACCGCCGACGCCGCTCCACGAACTTCAGCACCACGAACTGGGCGACCACGATCACCGCCGTGTTCGCCGCGAGCGCCGTCCCGAGCGCCGAGGTGGAGATCCCGGCGGCCTCGACCCCGTACGCGGCGAGCCCGGACTCGAACTGTCCGTAGCAGGCGAAGAACAGCACGAAGCCCAGCACGCACAGCTGCACCATCGCCCGGTTCTGGAGCAACTGCCGCCAGCCGCCCTTGGCCGACCCGGCCGCGATGGCGACCGCCCGCGCGCCTTGCGGTATCCGCACCCCCGCCATCACCGCGACCAGCACCAGGAACATCGCCGCCTCGATCGAGAACAGCAGGGTGAACGACGACACGCGCGTCGCGTCCACCAGATGCCCGCCGATGAGCCCACCGACGCCCAGTCCCAGGTTCTGGAGGAAGAACTGGGTCGCGAACGCCCGTGACCGGGTCTCCGCCACCGACACGTCCACGATCATCGTGGCCAGCGCTGGCTGCATCACGGCCTGCCCCGCGCCCAGCGCCGCCGCCGACAGCAGCACCGCCGCCGCACTCCCGGCCAGCCCCAGACTCAGCGCCCCGACCGCCGCGGTGACCAGGGCGACGAGCAGCACCGGCAGCGGCCCCCGCCGGACGATGGCCCGCCCGGCGAACGGCAGCACGACGAGCGCGGCCACGGCGAAGACGGCGAGCACCATGCCCGCCGTGGTGGCACCGAGCCCCCGCACCGGCGCCACATAGACGTACAGGTAGGGGACGGTGAAGCCGAGCCCGAACGCGCTGAGTGCGTTGCCCACGTGGATCCGGCGCATCGCGGCGCCCATCGCCCTGGTCACGTTCACCCTCTCTCAACAGCAGGAAGCCTCAGAGATGAGAACTGAAGACTTCGAAGATAAATTTCAAAGCTAAAGACTACACTCCGAAGGACTTCAAAGCCAAGCCGTCCCGTGCCATACTTCGGTCATGGCCGACAGCCCCGGCGACCACGAGCCGACCCTCGACGAACAGATCGCCGCCTATCAGCGCGAGTTCCAGGACCTCGACCCCCAGGTCGAGAAGATCGTCTCGGCCCTGTCCCGGCTGAACCGCCGGATGAACGTGGCCTACGGCCGCCAGACCGCCGCCCTCGGCATCGGCAACACCGACTGGGAGGTCCTCAAGGCTCTCGTCCTGTCCGGCAGCCCCTACCGCCTCGGCCCGAGCGACCTGGCCAAGCGCCTCGGCCTCACCCCGGCCGCCATGACCCACCGGATCGACCGCATGGTCACCGAGGGCCTGGTCACCCGGGAGCGCGACGAGACCAACCGGGTCCGGGTCATCGTCGAGCTGACGCCCGAGGGCCGCGCGAAGTGGCTGGAGGCCATGCGCCGTGCCTCCGGTTTCGAGGAGGACCTCCTCCAGGACCTCACCCATGTCGAGCGCACGGTCCTCGGCGATGTCCTCACCCGCATCCTCCGCCGGGTGGAACACGACCAGCCGGACGCCGGCGGTCGTCTCAGCGACCTGGACTGACGGACCCCATAAAAGATCTTGACAGGCCATGCTTGACAGCCCCCTGCCCGATCCGTAATGTTCTCC
This sequence comes from Streptomyces sp. NPDC048290, assembly GCF_040652095.1. Taxonomy (NCBI): domain Bacteria; kingdom Bacillati; phylum Actinomycetota; class Actinomycetes; order Kitasatosporales; family Streptomycetaceae; genus Streptomyces; species Streptomyces sp. NPDC048290. Next base: position 362 of record NZ_JBEZLM010000026.1, on the reverse strand, counting down.
GGGTTGCCGCGGAGCCGTAACGGTTCTGCGACAGCACCTCCCGCCGCGCGAGCGGCAACCAAACCATCAGCACGATCTCCCTACCGGGTCGATTTCGGCATGCCCGAATTCAATTCGATGGGACTCGGCACCCCGATTGGGAATCGCCGAGAGAATCCGCTAAGGTTTGAAACGTCGGAAGGGCCGAACGGCCGGGAAGACAAACCCCGCTGACTGGGGATCAGGTCGAGAAAAGGATCTGATAGAGTCGGAGACACGAAGGGAAGTGCCCGGAGGAAAGCCCGAGAGGGTGAGTACAAAGGAAGCGTCCGTTCCTTGAGAACTCAACAGCGTGCCAAAAATCAACGCCAGATATGTTGATA
>NZ_JBEZLM010000025.1:0-160233 GCF_040652095.1 Streptomyces sp. NPDC048290 | reverse complement strand
GAGCTGAGCTTGGTGTACTCGACCTGGTTGGAGATCTTCCGCGCGAACTCCGCCAGCTCGCTCATCGACAGGACCGACGCCTCGAAGAAGTCGGGCTGACCGTTCTTCCCGCCCAGCAGCGTCTCGATACGCTGCACGAACGCGTCCGCCGACTGCCCCTCGAAACCCTCCTTCACATGGACCGCGAGTTGCAGCAGGATCTCCTGGAGCGTCCGCAGATCCTTCGACGCCCGCAGATACTCCTCGGACACGGCCAGCAGCTTGTCCTCGTCCGCCTCGTACCACTCCATCCCGGTCAAGGCGTGGAACAGCGCCCGCATCTGAGGATCGGTGATCTGAAGGGACATCGCGAGCCACCTCACTATTGCTTGAGCGCTGGTCCACTTGATCGAACGGACTGTTGGGACGCCAGGTTCAGGTCCATGAACGGGTTGCAACTACCCGGACATGCGGAAACGGTGCGAGAACCGGACGTCCCTCCCCCCCCGTGGAAAGTGGGTGGTCCGGCTCTCACACCGCCGTGTGCGACTCGGAGCCCGGCTCAGGCCGGAGTGATGTGGCCCCAGGTGCGCGCACGAGGAGGCGACATCACGAACCCGGCCGCGTCCTCGTGGACGATCCAGACATCGCTCGCCGCCGCGGTGCTTCCACCTGCGGCCATACCTGCCCACGACTTCACCGACGGCTCGCCGATCCGCAGATCCCGGGCTGTCATCGCTGTCCTGTCACCGCGGGCGAACCGCTCGCCAGCCTCCCGCCGGATCGCTGCCCCTCGGCAGTCAATCCACCACCCTGCGCGTATCGCATCACTCCGGCGTACCGCGTCACGAGGCATGTTGGCCCCGGTCGTGTGTTGCCGAGCGGGGAGCCCTCAGATGGTCAAGGAGCAGCGCAGGACATGACTGCTGGCGTGGAACCGCTCCTCGGTGCCCGCCACCGGCCCGCGGTATCTGGCTGGGCCGCCCCCACCGGGTCAGGACGGCCATGCACGCCATGAGCGACCGCCTGTGAAACACCTGCTGGAGCGGGCCGCTGGGGGACGGTGACCGGCGGTGGTCTCCTCCTCTGGTGGGAGTTCGGGTACTGCGAGTGCGCCGTGGAGCTTCTCGTCTCCGCGCTGGATGGAGCGAACCCTGCTTTCGCCTGGCTGGGCGACGACGCTCTCGCCGGCTAGGAGACCCGCCTCGACTGTATGCTGGACCGAAGAGTCCGAGACTCGGTTCGGGAGGCCAGGAACGAGCTCAGGGGCTACTCCTGGACGACGGTGTGTCCCGGGGAACTGTCGAGAAGACTCGGCGGGCCCGAAGCCCTCGCCGCATCCGGGGCGTTCCACCGGATCGTTGCGCTCAGCGTCGGCGGCGTCATGCTCCAGGCGACCCGTACGGTCGCGGAGTGCACCGACGAGGCCATGCGGAGGATCTTCGCGGCCCTGCACACCGCTCTGCCTCCCGGGCTGCCGAGATTCGATCCGGCAAGTCCGGGGTTGCGCTACGTGCCTACGGACGCGTCCCGCTTCAGCGGGTAGCCGCGCACCGGCACGGCTTCAGCCACCAGGTCCCGGCCCGCCGGGCGCAGGGTTGCCGTGCCCGGTCGGTCCGTCGTGCGGACGCCTTCCTCCATGTGTTCACACCATGTGGTGGATGCGCTCGGGAAGGGCGTTGTGGGCGGTTGGCGGTGGGCCGTGATCGTGCTGTGAGGAAGACCATTCTGGTGTCGGCCGCCCCTCTGGCCACCGCCGTCCTTCTGTCCGGCACCTCGTCGGCCATGGGGGCTGTTCCCGCTCCGGTGCAGCAGGACCCGTTCGAGAAGAGGGTGCACCGCAGGTCCAGTGCGCGATCCTGGACGGGGGCCTCAGCCGCCGTGCGCGGCAGGACACACAGGGACAGCTGCCACCTGGCCCGCACGACCGGCGCTGTCGCCCCGCTCCGGCGCGCCGGGCCGGAATCGGAGGCGGGTCCGTCGTTACGGAGCCTCAGGAACCGCTGCACCGGACAACCCGGCGACATCGCCGTGCACACCAGACCGGCCGAGCCCACCAGCGAGGGACAGAATGGCCGCCGGGCCCACAACGCGACTCCACACACTTCTGCGGCGTCGGTGTCGGGCGGATGCGTTGCCCGGTGACCTGTCAGGCCCGGTAGGGAAGCCAGAGATCGCCGTTTACGATCTTGGCCTGCGGGCTGGTGGAGAGGTCCCAGACGATCGACTGGGCCGGCACGGGTCCCTTGTTCGAGGTGACCGTGATGTCGCACATCTTGAGGTACTCCTCGGCGGGGTACTGGTCCCCGTGGGGATCGCCGAATGCTTCGATGTACTGGCAGATCCCGGACTCCGCTTCAGGCCATGTCTGTTCACAAGCCGTCTCGGGCGGGTACTCCGTGCCGTCGCCCCGTTCGAAGAACACTCGGTATGTGTACTTTCCGTCTGATGTGATCTCCTTGAGTTTGATCACACCGACAACGGTGTCGCCGACCTCGACATCGTAGTCTTCGCCCTTGACGCTTTCGCCTCCGTGGATGGCGTACGTGTGCAGATACCACTTGGGATATCCGGCGTGGAAGGCGAGCACGGGCTGAAGGACGGAGCCGGCCCCGGGCCATAGATAGATGAAGACGTCGTGATTGCTCACGTCCTTCGGGACACTGGGGACGACCCATGTGGTCCGCATCTCTGTGAGGTACTCGCCCTCCGGGAGCTTCGCCCAGGCGTGATGGTGATTTTCGCCGGAGGAACCGCTGGCACTGACCGGTGATGTCGAACGGTCACTCATCTTCCATTCCTCACTTCGGATGGATGCAGGAGCGGAGCATGGGCCTTACTTCGTCGGCTGCCGGCCAACCTCAGGAGGGAGGCGGACACGCACACCAGATTACTGTCGTCAGCAGTGCGGGCACGTGACGACTCCCTGTGTCAAGCCACCCGCCCGGCCGGACCGCGGGGGAGTGCGAGATCCGCCGGGAACGTCGGGCCGGAGAGCCGTCCAGGGCGTAGCCGGAGACGGGCGCCGGGGAGCCTGGTGGGCTGAAGGACGCCGCACCCACCCCCCGAACTGCTGCTCTTCCCCTCCTGGGGCGAACTCCAGGACTACGCTGCCCACGACCCCGCCGGACGCGACCTCCAGCCCTTCGTCGGCCTCATCGACATCAACGGCACCGACGCCATCCTGGGTCACGTCGTGGGCGTTGGCCGCGGTGGTGCTGACTTTGACTGGAGTGCAGCGTCCAGCGCAGATCAGGTGATGCTCGCTGCCCGTCTTGCGCCGGTCGCCCGGCGACGGGCCAGTGTCGGCACCCCCTTTTCGCCCGCACGGGAGCCCTCCACACAAGCCCGCGTCCAGTCGAGGTACCCGGCCGTGTCCAGCCCGGCCAGCAGGATGCAGTGCAGCTGGCCGAAGACTCCTGCCACCGCCGCAGGCGGCGCCAGCAGGTCCGCCCGGAACCGAACCCCAGCTCCACCGGCAGAAGAACCAGACCGGTCACGCCCGGCCGGGTCACCTCAACAACACCGGCGATGATTTCTGGTCGGCTGTTTCGTCTATGTGTGTGGCGGGTGCTTTCGCACCGGCTCTACCGCCCGCAGAACGCAGAAGGAGTGCAATGCTGAGACAGGTCGCGGAAGGTGTGCTGACCCACCGGAGCGAGTTGCTGGAGAACAACGCCGTCGTGGTGCAGGGCCCGACCGGGGTGCTGCTCATCGACCCCGGGCTGACCGAGGGCGAGATGACGTGCCTCGCGGACGACCTTCGTGAGCTGGGCCGGAGCGTGGTGGCGGGTTTCGCGACGCATCCTGACTGGGATCACGTGCTCTGGCACCCCGGGTACGGCGACGCGCCCCGGTACGGCACCGAACGCTGCGCGGCGCATATGCGTGAGGTGCGGGCGGCCCCGGACTGGAAGGCGCACGTCGCCGAGGGGTTGCCGCCGGAAATCGCCGAGGAGACACCGCTGGACCTGTACGGCCTCATCACCGGTCTGCCGGCCGGAGCGGCACAGGTTCCCTGGAACGGCCCTCGCGCCCGGATCATCGAGCACCCGGCTCATGCGCCGGGCCATGCGGCGCTGCTGATCGCGGAGCGCGGGGTCCTCGTCGCCGGAGACATGCTTTCCGACGTCCTTGTCCCGAACCTCGACGAATTGAACGACACCAATGACCCTGTGGGGGAGTACCTCACCGGACTGCGCCTGCTTGAGGAGGTCGCCGGCGATGTCGCTGTGATGGTCCCCGGCCACGGATCGGTCTGCGGGGCCGATGAGATGCGCGCGCGGATCGAGCAGGACCGGGCGTACGTCCTTGCCGTGCGGGCGGGCCGTGTCCCCAGCGATCCGCGAGTCGGCCCGTCGGCCAAGCCCGGCTGGGAGTGGACCACCGACATATCCGTCGACCAGGTCCAGCGACTTGCTGAAAGAGCTGAATGAGGCGAGAGCGGCGGCACGTGCGGGCACGCGGAAGCGATACGCGCGCCGATGCCGCCTGAGACGCAGGTTGCCGATCGCGCCGAGGAGGGCGTCCGCGCCGCTGCGGACAGTGAGCGCTTTCCCGGCGGGCAGCAGCACCTGGTGGTGGGCTGCCCTGCCGCCCGGTTCGCCGCTGTCGCGGACGGTGTCGTCCGACATCGCTGGGTCGCCCGGGGGAGCAGCCCCAGCGGGGAACGGCACTCCCGCGTCGGCGCGGTCGCACGCACCCTCCTCACACAGGGCCATCGACAGGCCCATGAGCAGCGGATCGACCAACCGTCCCACCGCGAGCATCCCCAGCCGCCGCAGGACTTCGCGGGCCACCACATCTCCGTACCCGCGCGCGTCCCCACCGTCGTGGCCCATGGCACGCGAACGGCCCACCGAATCTCCTGAACCCGCCCCCCGGTTGACCCCCCTCCTTACAATTGGCCTGGTCCCTGAGCGGTGACCCGATCTTCCCGGAGGCGTGGCATGGCGGCAGTCGGCGGCACGACCCCGGCCCGCGGCCCGCGCCGCTGATGGGGAGGGCGGACGCTCAGGGGGCGCTCGGACAGCTCACCGATGTCCTGACCGGGATGGCCGCCTTCCGTGACCTGCCCACCCGCGAGGTCATCGTCGGTGAGCTGGACCCCGGCATCCGCGCCCGGCTGCCGCTCCACGCGTCGGCGCGACAGGAGGCCGTCGCGATCGTACGGGCCTGTCTGAATGTGCCCGGCGGGCTGACGGCGCTGGCGGAGGTGCTGGCGGAGTTCCACGGTCCGGGCCCCCAGCTGGAGCGCTTCCGGTACTTCGCGGACATCCTCGCCCGCGGCTGGGCCGAGTCGGCGCTGACCGAGGACGAGCGGCGGGCGCTGCTGCGGATGCTGCGCGGGGAGCCGGGGCGCAGGCCGTGGCTGGCGGCCTATCTGGAGGTGGCCGGTCCGGCGGCCGGGCAGCCGCCGGACGATCCGGCGGAGGCCGTGGCCGTCCTGGAGGATCTGACCGCGCGGGCCGGTGAACTCCCCAGAGTGCTGCGCTTCACCATGGCCCTCGCGGAGGGCCGTACCGCCTCGCACGGGCTGCGCCGGGAGGCGGACGACTGGACGGCGGCGCTCTCCGCCCGCCTCGGCTTCGACTACGCCCGGCCGCACCGTCCCCCCGCCGACCCCGCCGACTTGGGCGTCCTCCTGGTCCTCAGTCTCCAGCCCTATCTGCCCCGGGGCGGCTCCTTCCTGGTGTCGGCCTGGCTGGAGTACGGCACGGACGGCCTGCTGACCCTGGCCCAGGAGGACGAGCCCCGCACCCTCGACCAGATCCCGCCCCTGGTGGACGGCTTCCTGGACGTCGTACGGGACTACGGGGGCGGGCGTCCGCCGCGGCGGGTGGAGTTCCTGCTGCCGAGGACGCTGCTGGACCTTCCGGTGGACCGGTGGGTGAGCGGCGCCGGTGCCGGGCGGGAGGATCCGCGCGGGACGCCGCTCGGGCTGCGCTGCCCGGTCGTCGTCCGGGATCTGGAGCGGGCCACGGATCCGCCCGCGCGGGAGCGCTGGGCCCGGCGCTGGCAGGTCCAGACGCGGCGGCACGCACTCGCCGAGCAAGATGTGCTGTGGCTGGAATCCGGCCCTGGGGAGGAGCGGCGGCAGGCGCTGCGGGCGGCCGGGGAGCGCTTCTGCGCGGTCGTGGTCGAACCGGACGGGTCCGGGTATCGCGCGCTGCCCTCCACCGCCGAGTCGCTGGCCGCGGCCCTCGACGCCGGTGTCCCGGTGGTGCTGTGGGACCGGGCGGGCGAGGAACCGTTCGGGGGGCCGCCGCCGGGCACGTTCCGGCACACCGCACGGCAGCTGATGCACGGCGGCGCGTTCGAGCAACTGCCCGAACGGCTACGGTCGTTGCGGGCCGAGGCCCTGGAGTCGGCCGACGGTGACTGGGGTCGGCGGCTGGCACTTCTCTGGGACGATCCGACGCGTACCGTCGGAGCGGGGGGCGGCGCACTGCGATGGCCCTAAACCCGGCGGCCCGTAATGAGGGGCCGGCGACGACACGAGCACGACACGACGGCGCGGACCCAGCGCCGGGGACACGGCAGGACGGCCGGACGGCGGGCCGGAAGGGCTGGACGACATGCAGGACTGGCACATCTACAAGGGCCATGGTCAGCGCCACGACGGCATCGACCGGCTGCCCGAGCCACCGCCCTGGCGGGCCGTCACCCGGCCCGCGCCCGGCCCGGACGGCGAGGAGCACCGCTATCGCTACCGGGCCACCGTCTACCAGTCCGACCCGCACACGGTCGACGCGGTCAACGCGGCGCTGCTGCTGCGCCGTCCGCTGCTGGTCACCGGCCGCCCCGGCACCGGGAAGTCGACGCTCGCCCATCAGATCGCGCACGAGCTGGGCCTCGGCCCGGTCCTGCGCTGGGCGATCACCAGCCGCTCCACCCTGCGGGACGGCCTGTACGCCTACGACGCCATCGGCCGGCTCCAGGAGGCCAGCCGGCTCGCCGCGCTGCGCGCCCAGCGGGACGACGTCCCGGGCCCGCCCCGTGAGGAACGCTCGGACATCGGGTCGTATCTGCGGCTCGGCCCGCTCGGTACCGCGCTGCTGCCCTCCCGGCGGCCCCGGGTACTGCTCATCGACGAGTTGGACAAGAGCGACCTCGACCTTCCCAACGACCTGCTGCACGTGTTCGAGGAGGGGGAGTTCGAGATTCCCGAGCTCGTCCGGCTCACCAGGGAACCCACGATCGATGTGCTCACCTCCGACGGCCGCACCGCGCAGATCACCGGGGGCCAGGTGCAGTGCACGGTATTCCCGTTGGTGATCCTGACCAGCAACGGGGAGCGGGAGTTCCCGCCGGCGTTCCTGCGCCGCTGTGTGAGCCTGCAACTGCCCGAGCCCGACCTGGAGAAGCTCGCCCGGATCGTGGAGGCGCATCTCGGCCACGCGGGGATGGAACGCGGCCGGGAGATCATCGAGGTCTTCCTGCGCAACCGGGCCGAGGGCCTGGTCTCCACCGACCAGCTCCTCAACGCCCTCTATCTCGCCACGGGGAACGGCACCGTGGAGGGCCGCGACGAACTGGTGCGGTTGCTGCTCAGGCCGCTCGGGCCGGGCACATGACACGGGACGTGGCCGCGCTGCTGCGGCTGCTGGAGACCGGTCCCGCGCCCGAACCGGAGGCGCTGGCGGACGCGCTGTGGCTCGCGGAGTGGGTCGGTCCGTACGCCCAGGTGGCGCCGTCCCCCGACACCGGACCGCTCTCGGCGGTGCGGGACATCGACACCGAGGTGCCGGCGGACGGGGACTGGGCCGAGGAGGTCGGGTCCCCGGCGCCTGCCGAGCCTCGGCCGGCCCACGATCCGGCGCCGGGGATGGGTCTGTACCTGCCGGACGCCGCGCCCGGCATCTCCAGCCCGCCCGGTGACCGGCTGCGGCTGCCGGCGCCCGCCGCGCTGCCGGGACACGGGGCGCTCGCCCGCTCGCTGCGCCCGCTCACCCGCTGGGTCCCGGCCGGGGGCAGGGGCCCACTGGAACTGGACGAGGAGGCCACGGTGGAACGCATCATCGACACCGCGCAGTGGTCCCCCGTGCTGCGTCCGGCGCCCAGCCGGTGGCTGGATCTGGTGCTCGTCGTGGACGACTCGGTGTCGATGATGGTGTGGCGGGACACCGTGCGGGAGTTCCTGTCGGTGCTCGGGAGTGTGGGGGCGTTCAGGTCCGTGCAGCACTGGCTGCTGCCCACCGAGGAGATCCCGGCCCGGGGCATCGTGCTGCGTCCGCCGACCGCGGGGCCCGACGAGCACCGGGCCGACCGCAGCCCGCTGGAGATCCTCGACACCACCGGCCGACGGGTCGTGCTGGTCGCCTCCGACTGCGTCAGCCCGTCCTGGGCGGACGGCACCCTGGGAAGGCTGCTGCGCACCTGGGGGCAGGCGGGTCCGGTCGCCCTGGTGCAGTTGCTGCCGCGCCGGATGTGGGGGCAGAGCGCGCTCACCGTCCACGACGTACGGCTCGGCTCGCAGACGCCCGGCACGGCCAACGTCCGGCTCGCCGTGACCCCGCTGGGCGGTCACCGGCCCGCGCCGCGGGCGATGGCGGTACCGGTGCTGGAGCTGGATCCGCGCTGGCTGGGGCCGTGGGCGGCGCTGGTGAGCGGGGAGACGTCGGTGTGGGACACGGTGGCCACGCTCGTCCCGGAGTCGCCCGGTCCGGTGGTGGCGGTGTCGCCCGGTCCGGTGCCGGACCCTGGTCCGCAGGACCCGGAGCAGCTGGTGCGGGCGTTCCGCGAGGGGGCGAGTCCGGCGGCGCAGGCGCTGGCGGTGCAGCTCGCGGCGGTTCCGCTGAGCCTGCCGGTGATGCGGCTGGTGCAGGCGTCGGTACTCGGCGATCCGCGTCCCTCGGTGCTCACCGAGGTCCTCTTCACGGGCCTGGTGACCCGCGCCGACGAGGACGGGTCGACCGGGGGGCCGGTGCGGTTCGAGTTCCGGCCCGGTGTGCGGGAGGTCCTGCTGCACTCGGCGCGGCGCACACAGATCCTGCGGACGATGAAGCTGGTCGCGGACTGGCTGGTCGACGAGGGCCGCCGCTCCGGGCACCCGGCCGCCGACTTCACCGCCCTGCTGCGCGGTGAGGAGGACGCCGTGGCCGTCGCCCGTCTCGACCGGCCCTTCGCCACGGTGACCGCGCAGGCGCTGCGGCACCTCAGCGGGGAGTACGAGACCCTCGCCCGGCGCCTGGAGGCGGCGGCCGAGGAGCCGCGGGCGGTGCCGGCGGCGGCGCCCGTGCTGTCGGGTGCGCTGCCGCCGGTGCCCGGGGCGGCGGACGACGACGCGCTGCTGGCGGAGGTGCACGCCGGGGCGTTCGGCGGGCCGGGCGCGGCGCAGGTGCTGACGGCCCGTGAGGGAGGCGGGTCGACGACCGCCGCGGCGCGCTATGTGGCGCGGTACGGGCAGGAGTACGACCAGGTGGTGTGGACGACGGGCGGGCGGCCCGTCACCGGGCCCGGACTGCCCGCGCTGCTGGCCGCCACGGACGGCCGGGACGAGGTGCGGTGGCTGCTGGTGGTGGACGGGGCCGCGCCCGCCGACCTGCCGCCCCGGCTGCCCGGTGGGCCGGGGACGCTGCTGGTGACCTCGGCCGACGACGGCGCCTCCTGGCCGCCGGGTGCGCGGTCGCACCGGGTCCCCGCGTTCAAGCGGGCCACCGCGATCCGTTTCCTGCGCGACCGTGTGCCCGGTCTGACCGCCCCGGTGGCGCTGCGGATCGCCGCCCGGCTGGACGACGTACCGCTGGCGCTGGCGATGGCGGGCGGGGTGCTGGGCGGGGAGCCGCCCGAGGTGCTGCTCGCCGCGCTCGGTGCCGATCCCGACCCGGCGGCCCGGCCCGCCGCCGCGCTGGCGGACCCGGTGGGCGAGATGTGCGCGCTCGCGCAGGAGCGGGTGGTGCGGGAGTGCCCGGCGGCGGGGCGGTTGCTGGATCTGTGCGCGGTGCTGGCGCACGGGCCGGTGCCGGTCCCGTTCCTGACGCGGGCGCTGCCGGAGACCTGCGGTGCCGCGCTGGAGGCGCTGACGGGGGCGGGGCTGGCCGGTGTGGCTGAGGGTGGAGGGACGGTGTTCGTGCCGGCGGTCGTGGGGCGGGTGCGGCGTGCGCGGATGGACGCGGCGCGGACCGCGGCGGCCGGGCGGCTGGCGCGGGCCACGTTCGTCGCCTGGCACGCGGCGGTGTCCGGGGATCCGCTCGACGGGGGCGGTGATCTGCTGGCCCTGACCCGCCATCTGGAGCCCATGGGCGCCCTCGGGGACGACGACCCGGCCGTGCGGGAGGCCGTCCGCGACCAGGTGCGGTCCCTCGCCGCCTGCGGCGACGGCTCGGGCGCGGCGGCCTGGGGCGCGCTGGCCCTGGACCGGCTGCGCGCGGGCGCCGGCCCGGACGGTCCCGGCACCGCGGAACTCGCGCTGGTCCTGGCGGAGCCGGCGGCGGCCGAGCGCCCGCAGGGGTCATGACGGACGCCCCCGCCACCGGGGCGGCGGCCCCGTCGGGCGAGGGGCCGGTGCCGTCAGGGGACGGGGTGGTGCGGCGGGCGCTGGGCGTGGGGGTGACCTCGTTCGCGGCCGGGACGGAGTTCGGGGGAGTCGAGGACGACGAGGGTCCGGACCCGCTGGAGTTCGCGGCCGGACGGGTGGCGGCACTCACCGCGGCGCTGGAGCTGCCCTGCTTCGGCTACGCCTGCGAGCGGCTCCTGTCAGGCGACGACGGTACGGGCGACGAAGACGGTACGGGGGACGGCGGGCCGTCCGCCGGGCGGCTCGGGGACGCCGTCCACCGCCGTCTCGCCGAGGGCGGCCAGGACGAGGTGCTGATCGTCCATGTCGTCAGCCACGGAGTGCTCAGGCCCACCGGGCTCTACGTCCTCGGCGCGGACGGTGTCCACACCTCGCGCACCTCGGTGGCGGGCTGGCTGTCCGAGGTGGAGGACTATCCCGGGCGGCCGTTGGTGCTCTTCCTGCTGGACCTGTGCCACTCGGGGGCCGCCGCACGGCTGGACTGGCAGCTGGACCGCCTCCTCGACGGATCCCATCGCGCCTGGGTGATGGCCGCGTCCACCGCTAGCGAGGCGGCGATCGACGGCCGGTTCAGCGAGGCCGTCGCCGAGGTGCTGACCGCGCTGGCGCAGGGGCGGCTCCAGTACGACCCGGGCAGCCGGTACGTCCCCTTCCTCTGGTTCGCCGACGAGGTGCGCGCCCGGTTGCGCAGGAAGGTCGAGGCCGTCCGGGGACGGCCGCAGAACATCACCGTCACCGCCCTCGACGGCCTCGGCCCCACGCTGCCGTTCCTGCCCAACCCGGGCTACCGGGAGGCGGGCAGGCCGCTGCCGCCCGGAACGGGGGCCGCGGCGCCGTCCCTGGACGAGGTGGCGGACGCGGACCACTTCCGCCGGCACGCCCAGGGCGGCGCGGCCTTTCCCGCCGCTCGCTCCGAAGGCGGGGCGCGGCCTGGTCTGTTCACCGGTCGGGCGGCGGAGGTGGAGCGGCTGGCCGGGTGGCTCACCGACGGATCGGCCACCGCCCGGCGGCTGATGGTGGTGACCGGCAGCCCCGGCGCGGGCAAGTCCGCGCTCCTCGGTGTGGTGCTCTGCGCCGCCCATCCCGAACTGCGCGGGCCGACGCGGGAGGTGTGGGAGCCGCTGGGCCGGGAGCTGGCCGTGCGGTCGGCGCCGCTGCCCGTCCACGCCCGGCAGCGCACGCTCGCCGAGGTGGTGCGGTCCCTGGTCCGGCGGCTCGGCGCGCACGGTCCCGACTGGGCCGGGGCGGCCCAGGGGCCCGAGACCGATCCGCGCCGGCTGATCGAGGCGCTGAGCCGGCGCACGGGGCCGCCGCCGGTGGTGGTCGCCGACGCGCTGGACGAGGCCCGGGACCCGGTGGAGCTGCTGCGGGACCTGTTCCAGCCGCTGACCACCCTGGACCGGCCCGACGGGCTCCCGCTGTGCCGGGTCCTGCTGGCCGCCCGCGACGAGGAACCCTGTCTGCGGCTGATCGCCGGGGCCAGGGTCGACGGCGACCTGATCGATCTGGACGCGGTGGGGCAGCAGGCGCTGGAGGCGGATCTGCGGGCCTATGTGACCCGGCTGCTGGAGGCCGGGACGGAGGCTGGGGCTGGGACCGAGGCTGGGGCTGAGGTCGGGGCCGACGTCGGGGCCGGGGCCGGCCCGTCCGGCGCGGGTGGGGCCGTCGGGGCGGAGCGGTTCGCCGCCGCCACCGCGCACGCCCTCGCCGACTCCGGCCGTCCCGCCGCGACCGGCCCCCATCTCATCGCCGCGCTCTACACCTCGTACGCCCTCCAGGACGGGGTGCGCGCGGCGCTGGAGGACGCCGGGGCGGCAGCGGAGCTGGGGGACGCGGTGCCGCGTGATCTGCCGGGTCTGCTGGAGTTGCAGTTCGCCGGGGACCACGCCCACCATCTGCTGCGGCCGGTGCTCACGGCGCTGGCGTTCGCGCAGGGCGACGGGCTGCCGGTGGGGCTGGTCGCGGCCGTCGCCCACATGTTCGACCCGTCCGGCGCCGGGTCGGACACGGGTGGCGCCGGGCCCCCCGGCGACGAGGAGACCCGCACCGCCGAGGTGGCCCGCCTCCTCGGTGAACTCCGGGCCTTCCTGCGGACCGTGCCCGACGGCCGGGGCACCGCCCTGTACCGGCTGCTGCACCAGAGCATCGCCGACGAACTCCGCGACCAGGCCGCCCCCGGACCCCGGGCGGCGGCCGGGGCGACGGCCGCGCAGGCGGTGTACGCCGCGCTCCTGGACACTCTGCGCGACAGCGGCGACCCCCAGCGGTCCCTGCGGTGGGCGGGGCTGGACGACTATCTGCGCCGCCATCTCGCCCAGCACGCCGTGGACGCGGACGCCTTCGACGGTCTGTGCACCGACCCCGGTTTCCTGGTGCACGCCGACCCCGACCGCCTCGATCCCGAACTCGGCCACGCCGGGTCCGAGTCGGCCCGCCGGGCCGCGGCCGTGTACCGCACCAGCGCGCACGTCCACCGGGCGGTCCCCGACGAGGGCCGCAGACACATCCTGGCCATCGACGCCGTACGGCGGGGCGCCCGTACCCTCGCCGACCGGCTGGCGCGACCGGGGCCCGGACAGGGGCCGCCGATGGGGTGGCCGCCGCAGTGGGCGACCGCCAGCCAGATCAGCGCGGCACACGCCTTCACCCTGCCGCTGCCCGGGGACCGGGTCACCGTGCTGGCCACGCCCACCAGCGGCGCCGCGGACGTGGTGAGCGGTACGCGTGGCGGGCGGTTGCGGGTGTGGGACGCCCTGCACGGGAGGGTGCGCGCGGCGGCCGATCCCGGGCGGGGCGAGATCAGGGCGCTGGCCTGTACGGAACTCGGTGGGCAGCGGGTGGTGATCGTGGTGGCGGCGGACGGGGTGCCGCAGGTGCGGGCGCTGCCCGGTCTGGAGCCGTGGCAGGGTCCGGAGCCGCTGTTCACGGATGCGCGTGAGGTGCGGGCGCTGGGCTGTGTGGACGTGGTGGAGCGGCGGATGGCGGTGACGGCGCACGCCGACGGACGGCTGATGCTGTGGGATCTGGAGGGCGGGCTGCCGGCCGAGGAACTGCGCTCCGGGCTCGGCCGGTCGACGGCGGTGGCGTGTCTGTCGGGGGCGGGCGGGCCGCTGGTGGCGGTGGCCGACGACGAGCGCACGGTCCGGCTGTGCGCCCCGCTCGGCGAGGACGGCACGGCCGATCTGCCTCACCCGTGCCGGGTCACGGCCCTGGCGCTGGCCGCCGCCGGGGACCGTCCGCGTGTGGTGACCGGCGGCGCTGACGGCCATGTACGGGTGTGGGACGCGGACGCGCGGACGCTGCTGGCGACGTCGGCGGTGCCGCACGACGGACCGGTGTACGCCCTCGCCCATGTCGACGGGGACGGGACGGCGGGCGGGCCGGAGCCCTCGGGGCTGCGGCTGCTGAGCGGCGGCCGGGACGGCACGATCCGGATCTGGGACCCGGCCGAGGGCACCGAACAGGGGCGGCTGGTCGGGCAGCACATGGTCGCGGTGACCGCCCTGGCCCGGCCCCCTTCCGACCCGCCCGTCCTGATCTCGGCGGGCCTGGACCCGGCGCTGCGGGTGTGGCACGTGCCGCCCGGCCGTCCGCGCGGCGCCCCCGCGCCGGGGCACACCTCGTGGGTGACGGCGCTGGCCCACGCCCCGCTGGACGGCCGGGAGGTGCTGGTGTCGGCCGGGGCGGACGGGCTGCTGCACCGCTGGGACCTGGAAGAGGGCACGCCGTTCGGCCCGCCCGTCCCGACCGCCGTCACCGGCGCCGCCGGGGCGCGGCCGGCCGCCCTGCACGCCCTGGCCGTCGTGACCGTCCGGGGCCGTCCGCTGGTGGTCACGGCGGGCGGTGACGGGCGGCCACGTGCCTGGGATCTGCGCGAGGGCACGCCGTACGGGCCCGCGTTCTCCCCGGCGACCGCGCCCGTCCAGGCGCTGGCGGCGACGGTGCTCGACGGGCGGCCGGTGCTGGTGTCGGCGGGCACCGACGGGCTGCTGCATCTGTGGGACGTGGAGTCCGGGCGGCGCCGGGGGCTGCCGCTGGCCGGGCATGTCGGCGGGGTGAACGCGCTGGCCTGTCTGACGGTGGACACGCGTGCGGCGGTGCTGTCGTGCGGTGACGACGGGACGCTGCGGATGTGGGACCTGTCGACGGGGCTGCCCCTGATGCCGCCGGTCGCCGCGCACCAGGGCTGGGCGACGGCCCTGTCGTGGACCGAACGGGAGGGCGTCCCGGTGGCCGTGACGGGCGGTCAGGACCAGGCCGTACGGCTGTGGGACCTGGCCGGGGACGGGCGGGGGCGGCAGCGGGGGGAGCCGCTGCCGGTGGTGGGCGGGGTGAACGCGCTGGCGTGCGGTGGGGCAGGGGCGGGGGCGCTGGTGGTGGCGGCGGACGACGGGGCCGTGCGGGTGTGGGGCCCCGGGCCGGAGACGGGCGGGCTGGGCGTTCCGGGTGCCGTGCAGTCGCTGCTGGTGTGCGGTGACCGGCTGGTGCTGGGCTGCGAGTGGGAGATCGTGGTCCTGGGCCGGGCGGTCTGAGCGGCGGGCCCCGGGTCAGCGCAGCCGGGCGAGTTCGGCGGCGACCTCGGGCACCGCGAGATAGCGGGTGGCCTTGTGGGTGGCGATCGGGCCGAGGCTCACCTCGTGGTGGACATCGATCCCGGGGAAGACGGCGGGCAGGTCCCGGGGGATGGCGACGACGTCCCCGATGTCGCAGATGTTGACCCAGCGCCGGACGCCCGGGGGCCGCTGCCCGGTGAGGTGCTCGTTGCCGGGGCCCAGGGACAGCCGGTCGCGGATCGCGCCGGGCAGACCGAGCGGGGAGCCGAGGGTGATGAGGGTGTCCAGTTCCACGGGCCGGTGCCAGAGGGTCTCGTAGGCGACGACGCTGCCCAGCGAATGCGCCAGCAGCACCCGCGGGCGGCGCTCCTCCAGTACGCGGCTCAGCGCGGCGCGCACCTGGACGCGCCGCTCGCCGAGCGGGTCGCCGAGGTAGGTGTCGGCCTCCCGGCAGAACAGCACGACCACCCGGCGGGCCAGCGCGCCGTGCCAGGTGGCGATCCATTCGGCGATCTGCCGTACCGGCAGCCCCGCCCGTCCCATCAGCACCTCGTCGGGGGCGCCGAGGGCGGTGGCCCAGTCGGCGAGCATCCGCTGCCCGGTGTCGCCGAGCAGGGCGGGGTCCTCGTCGGTGGCGCCCTGCGCGGTCCCCAGGTGCAGCAGATGCGCGTAGTACGCCGCGGCGAGCCCGCCCGCCTCGTAGGCGACCCCGTCGTACCCCTTGCCCAGCGCGGCACCCCACTCGGCGGCCAGCGCCAGCGCGGCGCCCTCCGGGTCACCGGCCTTGGTGAGATAGCGGTAGCAGCGGATGCCGTGGACGCCGACGATCATCGAGTACCCCCCGGTGGACGACCGATCCTTCGGGCCACAGCGTAGGGCTCGACCCCGCCTCCGCGTCACCTACTCGGGACTCTTCGGGGCGCCGCCCACGAGTTCCGCGTAGCCGGGTCCGAAGAACACCGGCGACGGGCAGACGTCCGCGACCGTCAGTTCCACGTACCGGCTGGGGTCGGGGTCCCCGTACATGTGGCCGGCCATCCAGTGCTCGACGCCGGTGAGATAGTCGGCGGCGGTGCGGCGCTCGGCGTCGGTCAGCTCCAGTTCGGCCCAGACCTCCGGCAGGGACCGCTTGACGCGGTGGAAGTCGCGCGGACAGCCGTCGGCCAGGGTGCGGGCGCGGCCGGGCGTTCCATGACGGGGACGAGGTTGTACTTCTGGCCTCCGGTGGAACGTTCGCGGTTGGCCGAGAAGACGTCGTTGACCCAGCCGATGTGCTTGCGGGCGAGGTCGTAGAGCGTGCGCAGGCGCGGGTGGTGGGCCAGCCGTTCGGGGAGCGCGCGGCCCATGGCGCTCCACCAGGTCCAGCGCCAGCCGGTCCATCCCCCAGGCGTCGTACGCGGGGACGGCCCGCTCGGACCCGATCATCCGCTACCGGAGCATCCACTCCAGGTGCGGTCGCCGTACGGCGGGCAGGTGCGGGTTGGTCCGCTCCGGGTAGGGGCACCACAGCCCGTCCAGGAGGCTTCTCGGCTCGGTGGGGTGTCGGTGTGTCATGCCGGACGAGCGTGGCGGACGGGAGACGCGGGCGGCAAGGGACGCCGGGGCGGGTGGCCGGAAACCGGGCGGTGGGGGCCGTCCGGTGGAGGTCGTAGGCGAAGACTCCGAGTCCGGCCCAGGTGTCTGTGCACGGGTCAGGCGGTGGAGGCGGGTGCGTCGGAAACCGGGTGGCCGGCTCAGCGGGCAGTTGCCGCGCCTGCTCCGGCAGCACCTCCCACCCTGTGTCCCGCACTGCCGCGAGACACAACATCGCCACCACCCCGGCTGCGACGACTCCGGCACACGAACCGTCCACACCGGCTCTCGCTAAAGCCTCACGCCACCAACAGCCTCGACGCCTTCCGGAGGCAAGTGGCTAGTCAGGCCGGCCCTCCTGGGGCAGGATGCGCCACGCGATGAGGGCACCGGTGAGTGCGAAGGCGGCGCAGATCAGCATGGCGGCGCTCTGTGCCTGGGTGAACGCGAGGTGTGCGCTGTCGATCAGGTGCTGTTGGTCGGCTGTGAGGTCGTTGAGGGTGCTGCCCAGTGATGACCCGGTGTCGACGTTCAGGCTCGGTGGTGCGAAGTACCGGTAGCCGGCGGCGGCGATGCTGCCGATGCACGCCACGCCCAGCGCGATGCCGAGTTGCTGGTGGGTGTCGTTGAGCGCTGAGCCCATCCCCGCACGGTCCGGGGGCACAGCTCCCAGGACAGTGGTGTGGACGGCCGGTGACGCGAGGCCGGATCCGGCCCCGGCGAGGAGCAGTCCGATCGCGACGGCGACGTAGCCACTGGTCGGTGTGAGCGTGGCGAGCACGGCGAACCCGGCGGCGGTGACGGTGAAGCCGATGATGATGGACCGGCGGTGACCGATGCGCTGGGGCAGACGGGCACCGACCGGCGAGGCCCCGACGACACCGATGGCCAGCGGGACGATCGCGAGCCCCGCCTGCAACGGCGAGTAGTCCAGTACGTGCTGGAGGTGCTGGGTGAGGATGAACAGCACACTTCCGGTGCCGATGGCCAGAACGGCAACCGCTCCACTGGCACCTGCGAACCGTCGGTCGCGGTACAGGCTGAGTTCGATCATCGGTGCGCGAGCACGCCGCTGCCGTATCCAGAACACGGCCGCGCCGGCGACAGCCGAGGCCAAGGCCGCCAGCACCGCGGGGGACAGGGGACCGTGATCGGGGATGAGGATGATCGCGCCGACGAACGAGGCCATCGCCACGGTGATCGCCACCGCGGCGAACAGGTCGATGGAGCGATGCTGCCGGTCGCGTGACTCGGGGACCAGCCATGCGATCAGGGCGACCGCCGCGGTCGCCATGACGGCGTTGATGACGAAGATTCCCGGCCACCCCCACTGCTCGACCAGCACGCCGCAGAGGAGGGGGCCGGCCGCCATGGCTGCCGATCCGACCGCCGACCACACCGCGAACGCCTTGACCCGTTCACCGGGATCGAAGACATGCACCAGGATCGCGAGCGTTCCGGGCATGACCAGTGCCGCTCCGATCCCCATCAGGGTGCGGGCCGCGATCAGCCACAGCGCGGTCGTCGCCAAGGCGGCTGCGACGGAAGCCGCAGCCAGGACGACCAGTCCGGCGATCACCGCGAGCCGTCGTCCGTAGCGGTCCGCGATCAGCCCCGCCACGACCAGCAGGCCGGCGAACACGACGACATATGAGTTGACGATCGCCTGCAACTCGGGCGGGCTTGCCCCGAGATCGTCCTGCATCGTGGGGATCGCCACGTTGAGGATCGTGTTGTCCATGACGATCACCGTGAGCGCGACACAGACCGCACCCAGGATCACCCACCGCCGTGGATCACGGCGGATGCCACTGATCGAGCTCTCTCCAACAGTCATGAATGAAACCTACACCGTAGGGCTTACTCAGGGCGATAGGGTCTAGGGATGGCTGGCAAACAGGACGAGAACTCCCCCGGCGCGGTGTGGTTCCGCGCGCCGCAGCAACGCCGCAGGGCTCCCGCGCTGAGCCGCGACCGCATCATCGCGATCGCCGTCGACCGGCTCGACCGGGAAGGCATCGACGGGCTGAGCCTTCGGAAGATCGCCGGTGACCTCGACGTGCACGCCACGAGCTTGTACTGGCATGTCGCGACCAAAGGCGACGTTCTCGACCTCGCCCTCGATGAGGTCTTCGCCGAGGTCGCACTGCCGGCCAACGCCGCGGAACGCGACTGGAGCGACATCATCCTGCTGTTCATGCGACAGCTTCGCGCCATGCTCCTGCGCCACCCGTGGGCGGCCTCCCTCGCCGGCACCCGCCCCCTGGCCGGACCCCATGCGCTGGCGCGCTCCGAGACGGTCTACGCCGCACTCAGCCGGGCAGGCTTCGAAGGAGCTACCCTCGCCGCCGCAGCCGCGTCGGTGTCGCAGCTGGTCATCGCCTCCGCCTCGACCCAGACCGCATGGGCCGATCGGGCAGAGGACGCCAGCCGCGACGCTCTGCGTCAGCGCATCACCGAGGACCGTGAGACCTACCCCACCCTCGCGGCACACCTGTCAGACTTCCTCGGCGACTGGGACTCTCAATTCGACATCACCGCCCACACCCTCATCGCGGGACTTGCGGCGCATCGCGCATAGACCCCGGCGGAGAGCGGCAGCGCCATCCCCTCGTCAAGGTGAAGAACGCGGTTCGGGCCGATCTCCGAAGTCCGCGGCAGACCACGGGGCCCGGATGCCAGCAGATCGACAGCCCGGAGTTCCCTGACGCTGTCGACGCGCACCGCCGGGCCGCCCGGACCTCCCGGGTGGACCCGGCCATCGCGTAAGCGGGGGAGCGGCAGACGCGCGGCCAGGGCTTCGGGCCATGGCATCACCCGTGCGGAAGTCGGCGTGACGGCAGGACCCGGCCACCACCAGGCACTCGCCGCGCACCAGGCCGTCGCGCCCCGACCCGTATCGCCCCATCGATCGCCGAAGCCCTGCAACCGCAGACCGCTGCGATGCCCTCACTCAGCTTTCAAGCCTTCCCCGAACCGGAAGCGTCCAGCGAACAACCGGCCCTGATCGAACAGGCCCGCACCGAGCGTGGCCGCCAAGCCGAGGTCCTCCCGCGCGGCGGTCCTGCCAGGCCCGGACCGAACGGGCTCAGAGGGCCGGCATCCCGGTCTTTGGCGCCGCCATCCACCAGGCCGACCTGATCCTCGTTCTCGAGCACCGGCTCAAGGACACCGCGCGTGCTCCGCACACCGCAGGCCACGTCGTCGCCCTCCGGGAACCGCCGCAGTCCTGAGCGAGGGTCACCCAAGGGTCCGACGCGCCCGCTTGGGCGCGGCGAACGTCCGGCAATCCGCAGAGCGTGGGTCGATCGACAGAACCGCAGACCGGAACCCGCACCGTTCACCTCGCCGCCGACCAGGCATGAAGTCGTCAGCCCGCACAAGCCATCAAGGCAGGGGGCGTTGCTTCCGCGGTGGTGCCCGTTCTGACGATGCCGATCTCGTAGGCGAAGATCACGGCGTGCACACGGTTGCGCAGTTCGAGCTTGTTGAACATGTGCTGGACATGGGACTTGACCGTGCTCTCGCTCACGGAGAGCTCGGTGGAGATCTCCGCGTTGGTCATTCCCCGCGCGATGAGCCGTAGTACGTCGGCCTCACGTCGAGTGAGGTGTTCGAGGTTGTTGCTGTCCTTCACCGCGGCGATGGTGCTCTCTGGCTGCCGGGCGCCCGCAGGGGAGATGAGGGTGTAGCCGGCGGCTATCAAGCGCACCGCGGCACAGATCATGTCCGAGCTCGACTGATTGAGCAGAACGCCGTCGACACCGACGCCCCGGAGCTGGCGCACCCGCTGGTCGATGCTGTCGACCAGCATCAGGGTGAACTTCGCCTTCTGCAGGGCAATCATGCGGCGCACGGCCGGCACGTCGATCGAGTCGCTCTCGGAGTCAAGCATGGCTATGTCGGGACACTGCGCGGCCGAGATCTTGATGGCCTGGGCCACGTTCTCCGCCTCGCCGACGATCTTCAGATCGGGGACGTTCTCCAGGAGGGCGCGGTATCCGGCCCTTACGACGTTTCGTTCGCTTACTACGAGAATCCTTATTGATTTCCTTTGCTGCATCATTTCCTCACGAGTGAAGGAACTCCCCGTGAGAGCGTCTCGCGAAGAGGCCGCTGTCACGCGTCGTGGCTGAAACGCACGGGGGGCATCGGGCGCCCGACGCGGGTTTCAGCCACTGCAGGCTCCGTAGGGCGTTGGCGTCTGCCACACCGTAGGGAACGGGGCCCACACTGCCGCTCTAGCAGTGGTATAGAAAGCGGCCTGCCGCAGGTCAAGTGGGCCACTGCTGGTCGTGAGGGAAGGCTTGCCTGTTTCTCGAGCGTGGTGGGTTCCGGACATGGCAGCGCGCCCGGACGGGGGATGTCCCGGGCGCGCTGTCCTGAACCACAAGCCGCGAGCGCGGGTCGGTCCAGGAACTGTGGCCGGCTCAGACCCGCTTGGCCGTATCCCCCTGGGCGGTCGGGGATGCCGAATGCGGGGCCGGGCTTTCCGCCGGGGATTCCTTCGGGGAGGGCCGCTTGGGCACCAGCACGATGGCCAGCACCGTGGTGAGGGCCGCCATGCCGAGCACGGTGTAGGACGCGGTGCTGGTGCCGTCGATGAAGGCGGAGCGCGCCGCCTCGATGAGCGGTCGTGCCGCCTGGTCCGGAAGCTGCTGGGCGACCGAGAGGGCGGCACCGAGCGAGTCCTCGGCGGCTTCCCGGGCCGCGGGAGGCAGTTGAGCGGTGACCTGGGCGGGCAGTTTGTCGTCGTACACCGTGCTGAGGACGCTGCCGAAGACCGCGATGCCGAGGGCCGCACCGACCTCGATGGCCGCATCGAAGGTGCCGCCCACGACGCCGCCGCGTGCCGCGGGCGCATTGGCCATGACCGAGTCCGTCATGGCGGGGACGGCCAGACCGCAACCGAGCCCGAACAGTGCGCCGGACACCATGAGGACCGTGTCGTCGCTGGAGATGTCGATCGTGGTCAGGGCGTAGGCACCGCCCGTGGCGAGCAACGCCCCGATGGCGATGGGCAGGCGGGGCCCCATCCGGTGGTAGAGCCGTTCACCGACAGGCACTCCGACGATCAGGGCGATGCCGGCGGGCAGCAGACGCAGCCCGGCCTCCAGTGCGTTGTGGCCGAGGAACTGGAGGGAGAAGAGCGACACCAGGTAGATCATCCCGATCACGATGGTGAAGATCAGTCCGGCGAAGCCGGCCCCGGCGGCGAAGTACGTGTTCTTGAACCAGGTCAGGTCGACCATGGGGTTGCTGACCCGGCGTTCCACGAGGATGAAGACCACCAGGGCGACCAGGCCGAGCGCCCAGGCGCCCAGGACCTCGCCCGAGAGCCAGCCCTTGGCCGGGCCTTCGATCACGCCGTACACGAGGCCGCCCAGCATGAGGCAGGACAGCAACGCCCCCCAGGGGTCAAGGCGTCCGGCGTCCCGGTTGCGGGAGGCGGGGAGCAGGGGTGCCGAGGCGATGAGCAGCGCGAGGGCGATGGGAACGTTCAGGTAGAAGGAGGCCTCCCAGCCGTACGGTTCGACGAGCGCCCCGCTCAGGAGCGGGCCGCCGGCCAGACCGAGACCGGCAGCGGCACCCCACAGCGACAGGGCGCGCTTGCGCTCGGAGTCGTCTGTGAAGGTGACCCGGACGAGGCCGAGCGTGGCCGGCATGATGAGCGCGCCGGAGATTCCGAGCCCCACCCGGGCGGCGATCACCATCGACGGTTCGTCCGCGAGTCCGCCCATCATGCTGAACGCCGCGAACCCGGCCAGGCCCCACATGAGGGCGGCGCGGCGGCCGAACTTGTCCCCGACCGCCCCGAGCGCGAAGAGCAGTGCCGCGACGGTGAGCGGATAGCCGTCCAGCATCCACTGGAGCTCGCTCGATGTCGTGTGCAGCTCCTGGGCGACGTCGCGCACCGCGACGACGAGCGCGATGTTCGCCGTGACCACGAGGAACAGACTGAGGGCCAGGACGCTGAGTCCAGCCCAACGTTGTGGATACGGCTGGGCCGGGTGCAGGGGTGCGGACGGCATCGGGACTCCCTCGCGAACTCGAGCAGTACGGTACGGTACCGTACCAGCGGTGAAGGGCTCGCGTAAACTGCTGGCATGTCAACACCGTTGCGGGGAGGGCAGGCCCGCGAAGACGAGCTGCTCAGTGCGACTCTTGATGTGTTGCGTGAGGTGGGGTACAGCCGTCTGACCGTGGACGGCGTCGTCTCCCGGGCGCGCGCGAGCAAGGCCACGGTCTATCGTCGCTGGCCGTCGAAGTCGGACCTCATCGTGGCCGCGTTCGTGAACGCGACCCGCGACCTTCCGTCCGAGCGTGACACCGGATCGCTGCGCGGCGATCTGATCGCCGCGCTGGGCGACATCCTGCACGAACTGGACCGGTTCGGTGACGTGATGGTGGACCTGCTCGGCGAACTCGGCCGCAACCCCGAGCTGGCCAGCACGATCCGCGACGGGTACATCGCCATGCGCCGGGAGACCCTCACGGCCGCCTTCGCGCGGGCGCAGGACCGGGGGGAGATCCCGCCCGACGTCGACGTGAAACCGCTGTGGGAACTGGCGCCGGCGGTCATCTTCTTCCGCCGCTTCAACCTGGGGGAGCCCTTCGGGGTCGACGACGTCCGTGAGTTCGTCGACAACGTGGTGCTGCCACTCGCGCTTCGCCCCTCGGCGGGCTGACCCCGCACGGGGCGGGACTCCGGCCGTCGGTGAAACCGACGGAGCGTTCGCATCCGGGGGCCGACCGGACGGTCTTTCGGAGGCTCGAACGGTACCGTACAGTACGGTACCGATCTGGGCGAAGGCTGCGGTTCGGTGGAGGGGAGTCGCTGTGCCGGAAGAGCGTTTGGGGAAAGCGTCCGGTCGGGACGGCGTCGACTGCGAAGGCGGCCTGCCGGAGCGTCGGCGGCGAACGGTCGGTGGCATCCCCGGCGCGGGGTGCGGCTTCGCGGAGCACGCCCTCTGCCGCCATCCGGACGCCGGGCGGCGCGCGCGGTATGCGGCGTCGCTCCCCCCGGGTGCGGCCGGGGTGGAGCACCCCGGCGCCGATATGGCAACTCAAAGTCGTGACAAGAGCATGTGAATTCCGTGCGGGGCGCCCTGGCGGAATCACAGACTCCGGAGTCGAATTACCGAGGAGGCGGGAAGGAGGGATATTCCACTATTTCGACGCAGGGGCACTGAAAGACCTCATTGCTTTCGGGGTTCATGGCGGGTGTTCCAGAGGCCGGGTGCCTACGAAAGTCATGCCCTGGACGAGACGCTGAAATGGGTTATGCTTGACACGCGATATTGATGCAGTGATACGCTCGGGCGCGGCAGGTAAGCCAGCCCTTGCAGGGGTCACTTCGTTCCTTCGCCGGCCCGTTTGCGGCAGAGCTTGAATCAGGAACGTTTTCAATGTGGGGAACGGGGGTTCCTTTTATGTCATTACGTAAGAGGAAGTGAGTCGATGCAGGTCAGTGCGGGGCCAGGTCGACGGTGATCACACTGTGCGGCCTCAGTTGCCTGCCAGGAGGCCGAATCATTCGTGGCCGGATTCAAGCGTTGAGAACCCTGTTTTCCGCCCTTCTTTCCGTGCTCTCAATCGTGGATTTTTCCGGCTCCAGGTTTGACATGCTCCTGACCGAGGGAGTGTATGCGAGAGGCTAGTCGGCATCCGAAGAGTCTGCCGACGCTAGGGTCCGGGAGCGTCGTATAGGGCGTGTGGTTCGTCACCTTTTTGAGTTCCTGGGTCACCAGCATCACCGATGGGGGAGTCATCAGTGGAGATCAAAGTACTCGGGCCGATCAGTGCTGTCGAAAACGGGATCTCAATTGTGCCGTCTGCCACGAAGCTGCGGCAGCTGCTGGCTTTATTAAGCCTGCAAGGTGACCGAATGGTGACCGTCTCCATGCTGATGGAAGAGCTCTGGGGGGAGTCACCTCCCAAGAGCGCTTCATCCATACTCCAGACCTACGTGCTCCAGTTGCGTCGGAAGATCGCCTGGGCGATCGGGCACAACGACGAGCGCAGGGCCAAGGACGTCCTGGTGACACAGCAGGGCGGCTACCTGCTCCGGGTCGGTGCCGAACACCTCGACTGGCTCAGGTTCGACCGATTCGCCGAGGCCGGCCGTACGGCCGCCGAGTCCGGCGACCACCGGCTCGCCTCCCACTACTTCACCCGGGGCCTGACCCTGTGGCGGGGCCCCGCGCTGGTCGACGTCAGGGTGGGCAACGTGCTGCAGTTCGATGCGCTGCGCATGAACGAGAGCAGGATGTCCGTACTGCAGCAACGCATCTGCGCGGACCTCCACATCGGCCGACACGCCGCGCTCGTTCCCGAACTCAAGGTTCTCGTGGCGCAGAACCCGCTCAACGAGAACCTGTGCGCCCAGCTCATGGTCGCCCTCCAGGGCACGGGCTGTTCGTGGCGTGCCCTGCGGGCCTATCAGAACCTGCGTGACGCGCTGGCCCGTGAGCTGGGCCTGGAGCCTTCGGCGCTGGTGAAGGAGATCCACCACGCCGTGCTTGTCGGAGAGCCCGCGCAAAAACGCCTCAACCGCCACGACGGCGCCCTGTCCGGTCCGCCGCCGGTGACGGCCAACCGCTGGGGAGCCACCCCGCGCGCGGATCTCCCCTTCTCCGTCACCACGCGGTGAGCCGGATCATGTCGGCACAGTCCCCGCCGTGCGGAGCGAGCGGCCTGGCACGCCCGACCGCACGACGACGGCTACGCAAGGACCGGTTGCTCGACGGCCCCGGTCCCGAAGCGACCGACAGGCAGCACACGAAGGGGAAGCCCACTGTCCCGGAACGGCCGAACCCGCTCTTCGACCAGGACGGTTTCCCGGAGTCCGAGCCCCCGCGCCGGCACCGGACCACCGGCTTCGGCCTGGAGGACCGCGGACCGGACGGCGACGGCGCCACCACCGGCAGGGGCACCGTGCGCGGGCGCCAGGTACTCGTGTACGCCCACGACTTCCGCGTCTTCGCGGGCACGCTCGGAGAAGCGCGCGCGGCGAAGGCGCACAAGGTGATGCGCAGGGCGGCCGCGGCGGGAGCCCCACTGGTCAGCCTGAACGACGCAGCCGGGGCCCGCGTCCAGGAGGGCGTCGCGGCGCCTGCCGGACACGGCGGCATCCTCGCCCGCGAGGTGGCGCCGTCGGGCGTCGTCCCGCGGATCAGCGCGGCGGAACGCGGTCTGGTCGGCGACGTCATCGACCCCGGCACGACCCGGCAGGTGCTCGTCCGCTCGCTGGCACCGCTCCGTGACGAGCGGCGGCGCCTTCCCGAGCGCGAGCGCGGGAACGTCCCCTGGTGAATCGGATCGCCCGCCTCGACCGCTCCCTCTCCGGTGCCGGCGAGGCTCCGGAGCGGGTGGCGGTCGCCCTGCGCGCCTACGGTTTCCCCGCCGAGTTCGTCCCGGTGGCCGTCGGCGGGCGCCTCCAGGACGCGGAGGAACTGCACCAAGTGGTGCGCACGGTCCTTCGCAGGGGCCTGCCGGAAGCCGCCTGGCACACGCTGAGCGGTTTCCCGTCCGCGGTGCGGATCTGGTCCGGCGGCTCCCGGGGCCAGCAACACCGGGCAGCCGCCCTCCTGCTGCGGGGCGACCGGATGGCCCCGGCGGGCGGCGGTCCCGCGCCACCGCACGACACCTTCACGGCCCGGACGGGCCCCGGCGGACTGCGGCTGTCCGCGGCGGCGGCGGCCCCCGCGCCCCCGCACGGCTGCCACGCGCTGGTCGTCACGGCACGTCACCACATGAGCCGGACGGGCCGCGATCACACCACGCTGCTGCTCGACCCCCGCGACATGCCACCCGGCGGGCACAGCCGCACACTCGGCTGGGACGCGGTCGTCGACGAGCCCGGAGCCGGACTCGAACTCGCCCTGCGGGCCGCGCGGTTGACCCACGGGGTGCACGCCTCGGCGGTGATCGCCCGCTTCGACTCCCTGCTGCGCGGCACGATCGAGCCGACGCACGCGACCGACCGCCCCGAGCCCGCCGCACCGTCCGGGCCCGGCGTGCTGGCCGGGGCCTTCCTGGACCTGCTGGTGAGTGACTGCGTCACGCTCTGCGCCGCGCGCGCGATCCACCTCCTGCCCGACTGGGCGTCCGTGTACGCGGCAGCCGCCGGTTACCTCGCCGAGCGGCTGCTGACGGAGACAGGGCACGATCTGACCACCGTCCTCGAAGGGAGGCGGCTCGGCGGCGCACCGCGGTACCGGAGATTCGCCCACCGCCTCGGGGCGCTGACGTCCCCCCTGTGGCCCACGGAGGACGAGGTGCCCGCCTACGCGGTACTCGTCGCCCGGCTCCCCACCCGCCCGCCCGGCCACGTCCTCACCGCCAGCGACCCGCGCACGCGGATTCCGGAGACGCTGTTCCAGCCCGACGCGCCGCTGCCGGCACTCGACCTGGCCCGCCCGGCGCACTGCCCGCGCGCGGCCGGCACCGACGCCCCGCTGGAATCGCTCGCCCACCACGCCACACGCATCGAGCACGCGGGAGACACGGCCACACACCCCGGTTGCCACGCCGCGCTGAGCGCGCAACTCGACCGCCTGGCCGGCGCGATCACGGGGCTGGGGGAGGCCTGCGCGCCGCTGGCAGCGGCCGGGCACAAGGCCCTGCTGGGTCCGTACGCCCGCTCGCTCGCGGACCGCTACGCCCTGCTGGTGGCCGCCGCCGCCTGTGTCGGGGTCTGGTGGCAGCAACGAGCGCACACGCGGGGCTTCCTGGCCGAGACCTGCTGGCTGACGGCCGCGCTGCACCGCATCGCGGGGCTGCTGGACACCGCCCCGACCGAACCCCCCTTGTCGTGTCTGGACCGTGTCCACCAGGAAATGCTCGCGCGGTTCGACGGTGGCCTCAGCTACGACCTGCGGGCCGTCCCGCTGGCCGCACCGATCACCCTGGGGGACTGACCCGTGCCCGCCGACCCGGTCGTACCGGTCCATGTTCCGGGCCCCCGCGGCCCCTGGTCACCGCTGCGCGAGAGTCTCCTGCGGCATGGCCTCGCCGTGGCGTACGGCTGGGTTCCCCAGTGGACACCCGACCGCCCGGACGGACCCTCGCTGCGTCGGCTCCTCGGCACGAACCTGCCCCACTACCTGACGCTGTCCCACCCCCGCGCACGGGAGCGCTACCTGGCTTCCCGCGTCTTCTTCCGGCACACCGCCGCCCAGGCGATGGACGCACCCGCACAGAGCGTGGACATCGCCTACATGCCCCACGGGCGCCCCTACGTTCGAGGCTGCGCCGAACTCGAGCTGGGACTGAGCCACGCCGGCCCCCTGCTGGTCGCCGCGGTGAGCCGGCACGGCCGCGTCGGCGTGGACGCGGAGGCCGCCGACCGGTGGCTCGGCGGCGAGGGATGGGAGAACAGCGTGTGCACGCCCCAGGAGCGGGCCCTCCTCGTCCTGCTGCCGCCGGAACGGCGCAACGGGGAACTGATCAGGTTGTGGACGCTGAAGGAGGCGTACAGCAAGGCGATGGGGCAGGGGATGCGCTACCCCTTCGACCGCATCGGGTTCGCCCGGCCGGGACCGCCGCAGCGCTCCCTCGGCCCCGACGGCGACTGGCATCCGGTCGCCGGCTGGGACTGCTCGACCGCCACCGTGCCCGGCGCGGAACGGACCTACCTGGTGAGCTGGGTGCACCGGCGGCCACCCACCGGGCCCGC
Organism: Streptomyces sp. NPDC048290; assembly: GCF_040652095.1. Taxonomy (NCBI): domain Bacteria; kingdom Bacillati; phylum Actinomycetota; class Actinomycetes; order Kitasatosporales; family Streptomycetaceae; genus Streptomyces; species Streptomyces sp. NPDC048290. The sequence goes on along the minus strand of NZ_JBEZLM010000025.1, from coordinate 131,930 downwards.
GCATACCTCCCACACCCCCGGCTGGGCGATGCGGGAGGTACTCGCGGCGCTGCGGCCCGGACCGGTCAGAAGGCCGGAGCCGTGGAGGGCGCCCTGAGTTCGCCCAGATACGGATGCCACAGGTGGTCCGGATCGTTCTCCACGGTCTCGACCACCGCGCGCATGGCGGCCAGGGCCTTCGGCTCCGCGTCGTCGTACACGTCGCCCTGGAGCATCTTGAGGACGTCGAGGCGATAGCGCGGGTCCTGGACGAACGCGGTGAAGAGGATGTTGAGCCGGTAGTAGATGGAGATGAACTCGTACCAGTTGCGCACACCACGCCGCAGCTTCGTCTCGTAGGCGGTGAAGCGGGCCTTGGAGAAGTCACCCGCCCTGGCGGCGGCGATGATGTCCTGACTGGCGATCCGGGCGCTGTTGAGCGCCACACTCACACCGCTGGAGAAGATCGGGTCCACGAATCGTGCGGCATCCCCGATGAGCAGGAAGTTGTCACCGGCGATCTGCTTCATCCCGTAGCTGTAGTCGCCCTCGGTCTTGAGCGGGCGTATCTGCTCGGCGTTCTTGAGTACGTCGAGCAGCGCGGGACGGCTGGCGACGGTGTCCCAGAAGAACTTCTCGCGGTCGCCCCCGGCCTCCTGGAAGCGGCGCTTCTGGCTGATGACACCGATCGAGGTGATGTCGTCCGTGATAGGGATCTGCCACACCCAGGTGTCACTGACCGGCAGGAAGTGGACGAAGATGTAGTCGGCCTGCTCCTTGTCCGCGGACAGGGCCTGACGGTCGATGCCCTTGAACCAGGTGTGCACCGCGTACTGGTTGAACACCGGGTCCGGCACCTTGAACTTCAGCTGCGTCCCCAGGTGCGTACGGCGACCGCTCGCGTCCACCACCATACGGACCGGGATGTTGACGCTCCTGCCGCCTATCCTGGCCTCGAGCTGCGGTATCTCGCCGTCGAAGTCGACCTTGCCGACCCGGACGCCCTGGAAGACCTTGGCGCCCAGTTCCTCGGCGTGCTTGAGCAGAATCTGGTCGAACGTGCCGCGGTCCACGTGGAACGTGTAGTCGCGGTCCACACCGTCCTGGCTGCGCTCGTTGAACATGATGCCGGCGCCGCGGAAGTCATGGGTCAGACCGCGAAAGCCCATGTGGTCGATGTCGCGGTCCTCCGCCGAGGTCCAGGCCGCACCGTACTTCTTCGGGAAACCCGCCTCCTCGATCTTGGCCATGGCTCCTATCTCCAGGAGCACCGGAGTCGTGGCGGGCACCAACGACTCTCCGACGTGTTCCCTCGGGAACACCGCGCTCTCGAAGACCGCGACCGAAAGCCCCGCCTTGGCGAGGTAGGAGGCCATGGTCGAACCCGCCGGTCCGCCACCGATGATTGCGACGTCGAACTCTGCGTCCACTGTCTTTCTCCCTTTCGGTGTCACCGCAGTTCCTTCGCGAGGCCGTGCACCATGTCCGTGATGGCGTCCACGTCCGTGAAGTTCCTGGCGGTCAGATGAGTCGGCGGGACGGCCACCCCGAGATCGGTCTGGATGTAGTTGATCAGCAGCGATGTGTTCATCGAGCTGAGCACGCCCCACTCCAGCAAAGGGGTGTCGCGGGAGATCTCGGAGATGTCGCTGCCGTCCAGGAAGTTGTCGCCGATGTACTGGCTGACAGCCTTGCTGATCACGTCGCGGTCGGTTGTGTCCACGGTCTGTCTCCTGAGTTGATGGGCTTGGACCCGCTGGGGTGCGCGGGCTCAGCAGCACGTCACAGCGCGCTGGTCGCCCGGACGGTCGTATGTGAGGGGGAGCCGGCCGGTACGGGGGCGGGGGCCGTCAAGACCCGGCGCAGACGGTCGGTGAGCGACGCCCTGAAGTCCTCACCGTCCAGCAGGAAATGACCGCTCGACAGCACCGTCATCTCGAACGGGGCCGTGGTCTCGTGCGCCCAGCCGAACACCTGCGGAAGTTCGATGAGTCGGTCGCGGCGCCCGGCGTAGACGGAGAGCGGAACCCGCAGCGCCGGGCCGGGCGACCTGGTGTAGGTCTCGGTGAGACGCAGATCGTGGCGGATGGCCGGGAGGTAGACCCGCAGCAGTTCCGGTACGTCCCGCAGCTCCGTGGGAATGCCGCCGTACCGGCTGAGTTCGCCGAGGAGCCGCTCGTCCGGCATCTGATGCATCGGGTGGTGCGAAAGCGTCCCGGTGGGGCAGTTGCGCCCCGCGACGATCAGTGCGGCGGGGGGTGCGCCGAGCCGGCTCAGCTCGCGGCTCAGCTCGAACGCCACAAGGGAACCGAAGCTGTGCCCGAACACGGCGAAGCGGCTCCCGGCCGAGGAAAGGACGGTGGGCACGAGCCCCGCCACCAGTTCGTCCAGGCCGTCGGCCAGCGGTTCCCGCAGCCGGGCTCCGTGGCCGGGCAGTTCCAGCGGCACCACCCGGCAGCCGGGCGGCACGAACGACCCCCAACGCCGGTAAGGAGCCGCGCTGCCTCCGGCGTGGGCGAGACAGTAGAGCGTCAGTTCGGTCGGGTCGTCGTCGACGGACGGTGGCCGCACGTGGGTCCCTCTCCTCTCCGGTGTGCGTCTGGGGCGGGCCGCGGCTAGGCGTAGGTGTAGAAGCCGCGCCCGGCCTTCTTGCCGAGCCACCCGGCCTCGACCATGCGGCTGAGCAGCGACGGCGGTGCGTACAGGGGCTCCTTGAACTCCTCGTACAAGGCGCCCGCGACCGACGCGACGACATCCAGTCCGACGAGGTCCGCCAGCCGCAAAGGCCCGACCGGGTGGCCGCAGCCGCCCTGCATACCCTGATCGATCACCTCGGCGGTGGCGAACCCGGACTCCACCATGCGCATGGCGGACAGCAGGTAGGGCACGAGCAGGGTGTTGACCACGAAACCCGTCCGGTCCGTCGAGCGGATGACCTCCTTGCCGAGCGTCTCGGTCAGGAACTGCTCGGTGCGGTCGGTCACGGAGGCGTCCGTGTGCAGCGAGGGGATCAGCTCGACCAGCGGGATGACAGGGGCCGGGCTGAAGAAGTGCACCCCCAGGACATGGGAGGGGCGGTTGGTCGCCCGGCCCATGCCCATGATGGACAGGGACGAGGTGTTGGAGGCGAGGACGGCGCCCGGGTCCTCCACGATCTTGTCCAGCTCGGTGAAGAGCTCGCTCTTCGCCGCCCGGTTCTCGGGGATGCACTCGATGACGAACTGGCGGTCGGCGAGGTCGAGCAGATCCGTCGTGAAACGGACCCGGTCCAGACAGGCCCGCACCTCGTCCTGCGACATCCGGCCCCGCCGCGCGGAGCGCCCGAGGGACTCCGCCAGGCGGGCGCGCCCCTTGTCGGCGGCGCCCACCGAGCGCACCACGCCGACCACGTCGAGGCCGGCCCGCGTGCACAGTTCGATGATGCCCAGGCCCATCAGCCCGCAGCCGACCACACCGGCGCGCCGGATGCCGGCCCCCTCCGGGTGACGCGCCGTCATGATGCCTCCGACCAGCGCAGCAGACCGGCCCCCAGGGACATGCCGCCCCCGAACGTCCCGATCAGTACGAGGTCACCGTCGTGCAGTGCGCCGGCGCGGTGTGCCTCGTCCAGAGTGACCGCGACGGAGGCGCTGCCCATGTTTCCGTAGCGCTCCAGGGTGCGGTGGGTGCGAGCGGCGCCCAGACCGCACTCCACGGCGAGCTGGCGCAGCAGGACGCCGTTGGGCTGATGCGGCACGAAGTGGCGGATCTCGTCGACGCCGACGCCGCAGTCCTGGGCCAGACGTGCCACCAGCGGGGGGAAGTGTTCGAGGACGAAGTCCCGTACACCGCGTCCCTCCATCCGGAAGTAGTGACCGCCCTCCGCCACGGTCGCCTCCGAGGCGGGAAGCCTGCTGCCACCCGCCTCCACCCGGATCAGCCGATGCGCGTCGCCACGGCTGGCGAGCCGGATGTCGATGAAGCCCGTGCCCTCCGGTACCGCGCCGACCACCGCGGCCCCGGCGCCGTCACCGATCAGCACGGCCGTTCGCCGGTCGGAGAAGTCGAGGCAGCGCGAGTAGAGGTCGGCCGAGATCACCAGGACCCGGGCCGCGGGCCGGCGCGCGACCAGGGTGCGGGCCAGTTCCAGGCCGTAGACGAATCCGCTGCAGACCACATTGATGTCGAAACAAGCGGCGTTCCAGGCGCCGATGCGGTCCTGCACCAGGTAACTGGTCGGCGGCTGGGGCGAGTCGCCGGTGGAGGTCGACAGGATGATGTAGTCGATCTGCGCGGCGTCGAGACCGGCCTGGTCCAGGGCGTGCCGCGCGGCCCGGGTCGCCAGGTCCGAGGTCGCTTCGGACGGCGCCGCGTAACGGCGCCCCATGATCTCGGTCTTCCGCTCGATCCACTCGGTCTCCACCCCGACCCGCGCGGCGACCTCCTCGTTGCTGACTTCCTCCTTCGGGACGTACGAACCGGTGCTCAGGATGCCGATTCCTTGCCTGGCCATGGCCAGTCCCCTCTCTTCCTGGTGAGGATGTGCCGCCTGTCGCCTGTCGCGGACGCAGTCAGCCGGCGTTCCTCAGGGCGGTGATCCGTTCCTCACCGATGCGGGCCCGCAGAGCGGGGTCCGTGACGCCGGTGCCGTCGCGAGGAGCCAGGCATCGCACCCCGACCTTGCCGATGTGCGCGTTGCGCTGGACCAGCCGCACCGCTTCCCCGACCTCTTCCAGCGGAAAGACCGTGGACAGGACGGGAACGAGCTTTCCGAGACTGAACAGGCGGCTGCATTCGGCCTGCTCCTGAAGGTTGGCCGCGTGGCTGCCGATGATCCGCTTCAGGTTCATCCACAGATAGCGGTTGTCGTACTCGTGCCGGTAACCGGAGCTCGAACCGCAGGTGATGACGGTCCCGCCGCGGCGCACGACGAACACGGAGATGCCGAACGTGGCGCGGCCGACGTAGTCGAACGCGATGTGCGGGTCCTCGCCCACCTCGGCACGGATGAGGCGGCCCAGACGCTTGCCCTGCTCGATGGTCTGCTCCGGCGTGGCCGCGCCGCCGATACCGATCTCGGACCTGTTGATCACCACGTCGCAGCCGAGACCGCGCAGCAGCTGCGCCCTGCTCTCGGAGCTGACCACGCCGACGGGGATGCCACCGGCGTTCTTGACGAGCTGCACGGCGAATGCGCCAAGTCCCCCTGTCGCGCCCCAGATCAGCACCACGTCACCGAGCTTGACCCGGGCGCCCCGGTCGCTGATCAGCATGCGGTAGGAGGTGGACGCCGTCAGCATGTTGCTGGCGGCCTCCTCCCACGTCAGGTGAGCAGGCTTGGTGAGCAACTGGCTCGCCCGCACCACGGCGTAGTGCGCGAGACCGCCGAAGTTCGTCTCGAACCCCCAGGCGCGCTGGCCGGCGCCGAGCATACCGTCGGCGTGCGTGGCGGGCTCCTGGTCGTCCACCTGGACGCAGGTGGCGACGACATGGTCGCCCACACGCCAGCGCCGGACTCCCGGCCCGACCCGCACGATCACCCCGGCCGCGTCGGAGCCCAGGACGTGGTGGGGCTGGTCGTGGCGTGCCGCGTAGCGGTCCTCCTTGCCGAAGCGGCTCAGGAAGTTGAAGGTGGGCAGCGGCTCGAACATGGCCGCCCAGACACTGTTGTAGTTGACGGAGCTGGCCATGACGGCGATCAGGACCTCGTCGGGGGCCAGTTCCGGCATGGGCACGTGGCCCACCCGCAGTGACTTGCGTACGTCCTTGTCCTCGACGCCCGCGAACATGCCGATGTCCTCACGGCGGGTGTGTGCGGCGAGGTAGCGGCGCGGAACGGGTTCACGCGCCAGAACCTCCGGTGGCGCACCTGAGACAACGGCATCGGCCAACGTGTCCATGGTCTTTCCCTCCTGAGATGCGTGGTCGGTCAGTACGAGGTCCGGTTGATCAGCTCGTCCGCCGCGGCAAGCTCGTCGTCGAGCAGGGTGAGCAGCTCGTCGTCGGAGGCCCCCGCCAGGTCAGTGGTTCCGGGCGCCGCCACAGGGGTCGCGGGCGGCGGGGCCGGCCGCGCCGCTGGCGCCGTGGGCCGCGGGTCCTGGCCGAGGGCGAGCACCTCGGTGGCCAGATGGCGTACGACGGCGGCGGACGTGGGGTGCTCGAACGCCAGCGTCGCCGGAAGGCTGCAACCGAAACGGCGCTCAAGGCGTATCCGCATCTCCAGGACGGTGATGGACGTCATGCCTATCTCGAAGAACCCCTGATCCGGCCCGAGTTCGTCGGCGCTGTCCAGCCCCAGGACCGCCGATGCCTCCTCCAGCACGCAGTCGAGCAGGAGATCGTCACGTTCTGCCACCGGCAGCGCCCGCAACCGGTCGAGCAGCTCGCCCCGGCCCGCCGGAGCCGCCGTACCCTCGGCGGCAAGCTCGTCGAAGAGCGGCCAGGGCAGTGTCCGCTGGTACAGCGGGAGCAGCAGGCTCCAATCGGCCCTCGCCACCGCGGACAGGGCGTCGTCCCCCGCCAGCGCGTGATCCAGGAGCTCGAGGGCGTCCGGCGGAGCGAGCGGCTCCAGACCGCTGCGGACCATCAGAGCGGCACTCTGCCCGTCCAGCAGACCGACACCGTCCCACGGCGTCCAGGCGATCTGCCGGACCGGTAGCGCCAGCGAGTCCCGATGCTCGGCGAGGGCCGTCAGAAGAGCGTCCGGTGCGGCCTGCCGGCCCGATCCCACAGCTCCCCACAGGGACGCCACGGAACCGAAGACGACGAAGACGTCCAGGTCCAGGCCCTCGGCGAGGCACACCTCGTGCAGGGTCCAGGCACCGAGAGCCCGGTCGCGCGCGAGCGAGGCCAGCTCGTCCTGCTCGGGCGGCGCGGCATCGGCGGAGTCCAGGTTCCAGCCGGCCCCCAGCCAGAGCACGCCGGCCACGGGAACGTCCCGCTGCTCCGCCTCCTTGATCAGCCGCGCCACCCGGCCGGCCCCCGAGCCGTCGTGCTCGGACACCAGCGCCCCGGTGCGCACCACGTGCCCCGCTCCGCGCTCCTTCAGCCAGCGCTCGACGTGCCCGGCCAGCTCCCCGTCGTCTCCGGCGAGGAGATACGTACGGTCGGTGCGCAGCGCCGGCTGCTCCAGCACCGGCTCCGGCGGCGCGCAGCGGACGATACGTGCGACCAGCCTGCGGCCGTCACGTACAGCGACATGGTCCTCGTCGTCCAGGGCGAGGAGGTGGGCGAGCACGGCCGCGGCGTCGGCCCCGGTGTCCCGGACCAGCGGATCGAGATCCAGCACGCCGCCCCAGACCGCGGGCCGTTCCACTCCCGTGACGCCCGCGAGCCGGTGCACGGGGGCGTGCAGCGCTGCCGGCAGCTCACCCCGGTGCGGACGCACCGCGCCGCGCGTGACATAGGTGACGCGGGCCGGGTCCTGCCCGGAGCCGGTGACCGCCTGCGCGGCGGCGGCAACGGCCGGTACCGAGGCCGCGACCCGGGCCGCGTCGAGCAGCGACTCGTCCTGCGTGGGCGCGTGGTCGGGCAGGTCCAGCGCGGTCAGGTGCACGATGCCGCGCACCGAGTCCGCGGGACTCGTGCGCAGGACCTCGGTGAGCCGCTCCGCGAGCTGCCCGCCCGCCTCCGGCACGAGGATGTGCACCGTGTGGCCGAGCCCGCGCAGCCGGTCCGCCAGTTCGCCGGCGACGCCGCCGCGGTCGGCGAGCAGTACGTACGCGCCCATGGTGTGCCCGCTGCCGGGAGTACCGGGGTGGGCCCGTTCCCGCCAGTCGACGCGGTAGCGGCTCTCCGCGGCCCGACGCCTCTCCTCGGCGGCCGGTGCCCGCTGCGGCGCCGGCGCGAGGAGCACATCCCGTAGCTCGGCCAGGATCTCGCCCTCGGGCGTGCTCACCCGCACATGGGCCTGCGGCCGGTCCCCGTGCTCGGGTGTCCGCCAGGCGGTCACGCGTACGCGCTCACCCGGCCTCGCGTGCACCGTGAGAGAACCTATGCGGCGGGGCACCAGCTCCTCGCCGGCGCCGAGCAGCACGTGGGGCAGCCGCAGCGCCGTCTCGAGGACCTCCGGGTCACCCAGCCAGCGCAAGGTGGCGGGGCGCAGCTCCATGTCGATCTCCAGGGCGTGCGGTCCGCGCCGCACGGCGAGGACACGGGCAGCCCGGTCACCTTGGGAGGCGCACCACTGGGCGAGCTGACCGTCGGGCTCGGTCCAGGCGTCCGGCAGTCCGTCCGGCAGTCCGTCCGGCAGTCCGTCCGGCACTCCGTCCGGCGGGGACGACGCGCCGCTTCCCCGGCCGGGCAGGGAGTTGCCGAGGGCGATGGTGCGGAACGGCCCTTCGCCCCGCCGGGCGTGCAGGGCGAAGCCGCGCGCACCGGCCGCCCCCGGGGTGAGCACGAGCTGGGCCACCACGCCCTGCTCCCGGGTGACGAAGCACGGCCGTTCCAGGGCGACGTCCACCAGCCGGTACGGCTTGTCGCCCTGACCGGTGACGGCGGCCAGGGCCAGCTCCAGCCAGCCGCCCGCGGGCAGCCGTGCCGCCTCGCCGGTCAGGGGGGCGCCGAGCCGCCCGGCCAGGTCGCTGCCGATCTCGGCCTCCACGATCCGGGAACCCTCCGGGCCCGTGGTGCGCAGCTCCCGTGCGAGCAGCGGGTGGCCGCCGACCGTGCCCGTGGCGGGCGCGGTCTCGTGTTCGACCCAGTAGCGCTTGTGCTGCCAGGTGTAGCGCGGAGTGCCCACGAGTCTGCCGCCACGGGGGTGCAGACGCCGCCACTGCACGGTGCGGCCCCCCGTGTGCAGCCTGCCCAGGGCGGTCAGGAGCGCCTCGCGCCCGTCGGTGTCCCGGAGCAGCGAGGGGATGAGCAGGACGTCGCTGACACCGGCGGCCTCCACCTCGTGCTCGGTCGGTGTCAGCTGAAGAGGGTGCGGGGACAGTTCGATGAACGTGTCGTAGCCGTCGGCCAGCAGGGCGCGCACCGAGTTGGCGTACCAGACCGGCTGGCGAAGGTTCCGGCCCCAGTAGTCGGCGTCCGGCGGCGCGTCCATCCGCGCCCCCAGCACCGAGGAGTACAGCGGGGTGCGCGGAGCGACCGCTGTCAGCTCGGACAGCCGGTCCACCAGGCGGGCCCGCAGCGGCTCGACCAGCGGGCTGTGCGCCGGACCACCCGCAGCGATCGTGCGGAAGAAGACGTTCTCGCGCCGCATCCGCTCCTCGATCTCGGCCAGGGCGCCGCTGTCGCCCGAGATGACCGTCGACCGGAAACTGTTGACCACGGAGACGCACAGCCGGTCCTCGTACCCCATGAGTTCGGTGGCCGTGCGCTCTGCGTCGAGACCGACCACGGCCATGGCGCCCTTGCCCATGAGGTCCTTCAGCACCTCGGTGCGGTGCGCCATGACGTCCACGGCCTGGGAGAGGTCGAGTGCGCCCGCGCACAGCGCCGCGGAGACCTCACCCATGCTGTGGCCGGTGACCGCCGCCGGCTCCACGCCCAGCTTGCGCCAGAGCTCGACGAGCGCGTACTGGATGCTGAACAGCAGGAACTGCTGGTCGAGTTCGGCCCGTGGCTCCTCGCCCTCGGCCAGGACGCGTGCCACCGACCAGTCCAGGTGTCGCCGCAGTTCCTGGTCGCACGCCTCGACCGCCGTGCGGAAGACGGGCTCGTCCCGCATCAGGTCGCGGGCCATACCGCGCCAGTAGGAGCCGTGCCCGGAGAAGACGAACACCGGTCCGCGCCGGGACGGCCCGCCCGCCTGCCCGACGCTGGTCCCCGGGGCGCTCTCGCCGTGCGCGACGGCGTGGAGCCGCTCGGCGAGCTGGGCCTCGTCCCGGCCCACCGCCACGAGCCGGTGGTCGAGATGGCTGCGCCGCAGCGCCGTGGTGTACGTCAGGTCGGCGAGCGCGGGCGCGGTGCCCTCGCCGGCCGTCAGCAGTGCGGCGTAGGCCCGTGCCTGCGCCTCGAGTGCGGGCCGGGTCGCCGCCGACAGCGGGAGGACGAACGTGCCCTCCCCGACGGTGTGCGGGGTCGGTTCGGTGCGGGCCCGGACGGGCTGCGGGGCAGGGCGCTCGCAGAGCACCACGTGCGCGTTGGTGCCGCTGAAACCGAAGGCGCTGACCCCGGCGACCCGGCGTGCGCCGGGCGACTCCCATGCCACGGACCGGGTCGGCACGTCCAGGGCCAGGCTGTCCCAGGGGATGTCCGGGCTCGGCTCCCTGAAGTGCAGATGCGGCGGGATCTCGGCATGGTGCAGGGCCAGGACGCTCTTGATGAGTCCGGCGATGCCGGAGGCCGCCTCCAGGTGCCCGAAGTTGGTCTTCACCGAGCCGACCCGGCACGGTGCACCGTTCTCCCGCCGGCCGAGCACGGCGCCGAGCGACTGAAGCTCGATCGGGTCACCCAGTGGGGTGCCGGTGCCGTGCGCCTCGACGTAGCCGACCTCGTCCGGATGCACTCCCGCGTCGGCGAAGGCGGTGCGCAACAGCTCTTCCTGGGCCGGGCCGTTGGGCACGGTCAGGCCGCTGCTCGCGCCGTCCTGGTTGACGGCCGAGCCCAGGATGAGCGCCAGCACCTCGTTGCCGTCGGCGAGTGCGGCGGACAGGGGCTTGAGGACGACGATGCCGCATCCCTCGCCGCGCGTGTATCCGTCCGCGGAGGCGTCGAAGGTCTTGCACCTTCCGTCCGCGGCGAGTGCCCCCATCGCGCTGGTGGAGCGGTGGATGGTGTCGTTCAGGATGAGGTTGACGCCCCCGGCGACAGCCACCTCGCTCTCGCCCGACCGCAGGCTCCGCACGGCCAGATGGACGGCGACCAGCGAGGAGGAGCAGGCGGTGTCCACGGCCAGGCTCGGACCGTGCAGGCCCAGCAGGTAGGACAGGCGGCCCGTGGCGGCCGTGAAGGAGTTCCCCGTTCCGTAGAAGGCGTCGATGTTGCCAGGGTGCCGGGTGACGATCTGGCCGTAGTCCGTGGAGTTCATGCCGAGGAAGACACCGGTGCGGGTGCCCGCGAGGTCGGTCGACGGCAGGCCCGCGTGCTCCAGCGCCTCCCACGCGACTTCCAGGAACAGCCGCTGCTGCGGGTCCATCACGCGGGCTTCACGGGGCGGTATCCGGAAGAACGCCGCGTCGAACTCGTCGACGCCGTCGATGAATCCGCCCCGCCACAGTCCGGCCCCGTCGAACCGGCCCTCGGGAAGGGTGCGGATGGCGTCCACGCCGTCCCGCAGCATCTTCCAGTACGCGTCCGGCCCTTCGGCCCCGCCCGGGAAGCGGCAGCCCAGACCCACCACGGCGATCGGCTCCGGACCGCTCGGGCCAGGTGACGGCGCGGGGTCCGCCGGCGCCGTCAAGGCCGCGGAGCCGGGCAGCGGCTGCCGGGGCCCGGACTCGCGGCGGGCCGTGCCGCCGGGCGCCGGGGCGGGCGTGCCCTGCGGGTCCGGGGCGGGCGTGCCCTGCGGGTCCGATGCGGTCGCGGCGTGCGGGTCCGGTGCGGTCGCGGTCGGCGGGTGACCGGCCGCGGCGGGAAGCAGCGGCAGCAGGTGGTCGGTGAGCCGGTCGACCGTGGGATGGTCCAGAGCCACGGTCTTGGGCAGCTCGAGGCGCAGGACCCGCTCCAGCGACCTGGCCAGCTCGACGGCGCCCAGACTGTCCATCCCGAGCTCCGCGAAGCCCTGGCTGCGCCGGACCGCGCCGCCCTCCGTGAGACCGAGCGCGCGAGCCACCAAGTCACCGACCAGGACGGCCAGGTCGGCCGCCTCGTACGTGGTGGCGGACTCCTCGGGCGCCGCGGTCCGCGCCGGCTCCGCGGGTGCTTCGGCGGGCAACGGCTCGCTCACCGTCCCCGGGGGGAACCACAGACGTGTGCCCTGCCAGGGGTAGCCCGGCAGCAGATGACTCACCGTGTCGTGCCGCGGGTTGACGTGGGTGAAGTCGACGGGCACGCCCCGCGCGTACAGGGCGCTCAGGGCGGTTCGTGCCGTGCGCACGTCGTCGGTCGCGCGCCGCAGCGACGGCACGACAAGTCCCGCGGTCCCCTGGGCGTCGAGCACCTGGGCGATCGGCTGTGCGAGGACGGGGTGCGGACCTATCTCCACGAAGGTCCGGTGTCCGGCGCCCAGTGCCGCCTCGATCGCCTCGTGGAAACGCACGGGCTCGCTGACGTTGCGCGCCCAGTGCCCGGCACCGAAGCCGGGACGCGTGTCCTCGCCCCGCGGGTGCGGCACGGTGGTGAACATCGCGACACTGTTCTCGCGCGGCCGGATGCCTTCCAGAAGCCCGGCCAGTTCCTCCCCGTACGGGGCCAGCCGGGGAGTGTGGAAGGCGTAACCGCCCGGCATGGTCCGGCAGTCGCCGCCCTCCTCCCGCACCTGCCGGACGAACGCGTCGACAGCGGACGGCTCGCCCGCCACGACGGTGCTGCGGGGGCCGTTGACGGCCGCGATGTACAGCCCCTCGTGGTGCTCGACCAGTGCGGCGGCCTCGGCCTCGGACAGGGTGGCCGAGGCCATCCGGCCCTGCCCCGCGACCGCCTGGAGCAGCCGGCCGCGGTGCGTGACGATGTGTACGGCGTCCGGCAGCGACAGCACCCCCGCCACATGTGCGGCGGCGATCTCGCCCATGCTGTGCCCCACCACGGCCCCTGGTCGCACACCCCAGGACTCCCACAGCGCCGCGAGGGCGACCTGGACCGCGAAGACGACCGGCTGGGCGACCTCGGTGTCGGTGGTGAGGCGGGAGTGCTCCTCGTCGGCCGTCAGCTCGGCGAGGACCGACCAGCCCGTGAGATCGGAGATCAGCGCGTCGCACGCGTCCAGGCGCGCACGGAAGACGGGCTCCCGCTCGTGCAGCAGCCGCCCCATCCCCGGCCACTGACTGCCCTGCCCGGAGAAGACGAAGCACACGCCGCCCGGCCGGTCGCCCGCCACCGCCCCGGCGCTCCCGTACCGCAGCTGCGCGTCCAGCTCGGCGGCCAGCTCTGCGGCGTCGCCACCCGTCACGGCGAGCCTGCGCTGCCCGTGGTGGGTCCGGCGCCGGGAGGCGGTGTCGACGTATGCGCCGAGGACGCCGGCGCTCTCGGGGCCGCTCTCCTCGGCCAGCCGGGCCAGCCGGTCGCGGTGGGCGGCGGCCAGCTCGCGCAGCGCGTCACCGCTGCGCGCGGACAGCGGAAGGACCAGCTGTGCCGGCGCCCCGGGGCCGGGTCCGGCGTCCGCGGTCACCGGGCGGACGGGGGGCTCCTCGACGATCACATGCGCGTTGGTGCCGCTGAGTCCGAAGGCACTGACACCCGCCGCCCGCGACCGACCCGGACTGCCCGGCCAGGGCAGCGGCTCCGACGCCGAGGGGGCGCGCAGCCGCCACGCGTCCCACGAGATGGCCGGATTGGGCGTCCGCAGATGGAGGTGGGGCGGGATCTCGCCGTACCGGACCGCGAGCGCGGCCTTGAGCAGGCCCGCCACTCCGGCGGCGGCGTCGGTGTGTCCCAGGTTGGTCTTCACCGAGCCGACCATGAGCGGCTCGTCCCGCGGCCTGCCCCGGCCGAGCACATGGCCGAGCGCGTACATCTCGATCGGGTCGCCGAGCGGTGTGCCCGTACCGTGCGCCTCGACGTAGCCGATGTCGTGCGGATCCATGCCGGCGCTGCGCAGCGCGTCCTGGAGCAGCTCCTGCTGGGCCTCGGTGTTGGGCACGGTCAGCCCGACGCTGTGCCCGTCGTGGTTGACGGCGGAACCGCGGATCACCGCGAGCACGTCGTCCCCGTCGGCGAGCGCGTCGGAGAGCCGCTTGAGGACCAGCACGGCACAGCCGTCGCCCCGTACGATCCCGTCCGCGCCGGCGTCGAAGACCTTGCAGCGGCCCTGGGGGGACATCGCTCCCGCCTGGCACATGAACATCGTCAGCTCGGGCGCCAGGAGGAGGTTCACACCGCCGACCAGCGCCGCGTCCGACTCACCGAGGAGCAGGGACTGCCGGGCCAGGTGCACGGCGACGAGCGAGGACGAGCAGGCGGTGCTCAGCGAGATGCTCGGACCGCGCAGTCCCAGATGGTAGGAGAGCCTGCCCGAGCTGAAGCTGGGCTCTTTGCCCGACGCGTACCACGGGTCGATGCCGGTGCGGCCGGCCCGCTGCGAGTGGAGGACGAAGTAGTCCGCACCGAGCCCGCCGGTGAAGACGGCGGTACGGCTGCCGGCGAGCGACCCGGGCTGGATGCCCGCGTCCTCCAGTGCCTCCCAGGCGACCTCCAGCAGCAGCCGCTGCTGCGGGTCCATCTGCCGCGCCTCGCGGGGCGCGATACCGAAGAAGGCGGCGTCGAACTTGTCCACGTCCGGCAGGAATCCGCCCCACCGGGTGTACATGGTGCCGGGCGTCCCCGGTTCGGGGTCGTAGTAGCTCTCCAGGTCCCAGCGGGACGCGGGGACCTCGGTGATGACGTCGGTGCCGCCGCGCAGCAACTGCCACAGCCCTTCGGGGCTGTTGCCGCCGCCGGGGAAGCGGCATCCCGCGCCGACGATGGCGACGACGTCCTGTGCGTGGGCGCTCATGACTCCTCCGCGCGTGACGGCTCCGGACCCAGCAGCCGCCGGTAGTCGCCGCGCCAGTAGGCCAGGGGCAGACGTTGCTGCTCCATACCGCCGCCGACGATCCGGCCGACGATGAGCGTGTGGTCCCCGGCGACCACGGACTGCGCGAGGACGCACTCGGCGTGGGCCACCGTGGGCTCCAGGAGCGGCATCCCGGTGACCTTGCCCGGCTCCCACCGGATGCCGTCGAACTTGGTGCCGCAGTCCGAGGCGAACAGGGCGGACAGGCTCTGTCCGTGCTCGCTGAGGAAGTTCACGGCGAACCGGCCGGTCTCCTTGATCACCCGCAGGGTGCCGCTGCGGTTGCTGACCCCGGTGAGCAGCATCGGGGGAGCGGCGGAGACACTGCAGACCGCCGAGCAGGTGAAGCCCTTGGGCCCGGAGCCGTCCAGTACCGTGATCACGCTGACGCCGCTGGCGAGGGAGCCGAGCAGCGAGCGGAAGGTCTCCCGGTCGACGGAGGCGAGCTCGGTGTCGTCGCTCAGGTGTGCTCGCAGAGGGCTTCCCATCACAGCTCACCCGCCTCGAGGGCACGGACGAGTCCGCGCCGGTCGAGTTTGCCGTTGGGGGTTCTCGGCAGGTCGGCGCAGACGGACATCCGGTCGACGATCATGTACGTGGGCAGTCGTTGCGCGCAGTGGCGCTTGACGGCGAGGAGCGAGGGGGACTGCGCGCCGGCGGGGACGACCACGGCGTGCAGCCGTGCCTCGAAGCCGGAACCGACCACCGCCACGCCGGCGTCGGCGACCGACTCCATCGACAGGAGCGCCGCCTCGATCTCGCCCAGCTCGACGCGGTGGCCGCGGATCTTCACCATCTGGTCGCGCCGGCCGACGTAGTGCAGGGTTCCGTCCTCGTCCCGCCGCGCGAGGTCGCCGGTGCGATAGGGCCCCTCGTGCGGTTGCTGTCCCCAGTAGCCCAGCATCACGGTGGGGCCCAGGACGACGATCTCCCCCTCGTCCGCCGCGTCAGCCGCCTCCAGCCGTACGGTGTCGCCGGAGCAGGCCTGCCCGATGGGCAGCGGGGCGGTGCGCTCCAGGTCCGCGTCGGTGACCTCGTACGACGTGCACACATTGGTCTCGGTCGGGCCGTACCAGTTGAGCATCCGCACCTTGGGCCAGCTCCGGCGCAGCTCCTGTGCCTGGGGGAGCGGGAACGGCTCGCCGGCGAAGACACAGACCCGCAGCGCGGCGGGGGGCGGCTCGTCGAGGAGCCGGCCGTCGCGCATCATCAGGTTGAGTGCCGAGGGCACCGAGTACCACACGGTGATCTCCCTCTCGCGGATGAACTGCGCCAGGTGGGCGGGCACGTAGGCCATGTCCTCGGGCACCAGGTGGACGCAGGCGCCGCACAGGAACGCGGCGTAGAGGTCGAACACGGAGAGGTCGAAGTTGAACGGCGCGTGGTTGGACAGCCGGTCGTCGGGCCCTATCTCCAGCTCGGCCGCCGCCCATTCGACGAAGGCCAGCGCGTTGCGGTGGCTGATGCTCACCCCTTTGGGCGCGCCGGTGGAGCCGGACGTGTAGAGGATGTAGGCGTGGTCGTCCGGTGCGCTCCGGTACGGCGCGGGCGGCGCGGCCCCCTTCGTCTCGTCGCCGAGGAGGTCGGGCAGGCTCACCACACGCTCGGCCCAGTCGGCCTGTGCGGCACGCGGCGCGGCCTCGGCGTCGGCCACGACGAGGACGGGCGCCGCACTGTCCACGATCAGTGCGAGACGGGCGGGCGGATTGGCGCCGGTCACCGGCACGTAGATCGCGCCGATCCGCAGCACGGCCTGCATCACCGCGACCGTGGCCACGCTCTTGTGGCTCCAGATGACGACCCGGTCACCGGGGCGCACTCCCCGGTCGCTCAGGGCGGCGGCGTAGCGGTCGGCGAGACGGTCGAGTTCCTCGTAGGTGGCGCGTTCCTGAAGACCCGCCACGGCAAGGGCCCTGGGATACTTCCTCGCCGAGTCGCTGAGCAGCTGGTGCAGCCTCATATCCCGAGCTCCCTGGTGATGATCTCGCGCTGGATGTCGGAGGTTCCGGAGAAGAGCACCGAGGGAACGGTGTCGCGCAGCGCGGCCTCGATGCGGTCGGCCCGCTGGTAGCCGCGCCCGCCGAAGATCCGTACGGCGTCCAGCGCGCTGCTCAGCGCGCCTTCGGAGACGGCCAGCTTCGACAGCGCGACAGACAGCGTGGCGGGACGGCCCTGGTCCATCTCCCAGCAGGCGCGGTAGAGCAGCAGACGCGCGCTCTCGGTGCGCAGCTTCATCTCGGCGATCCGGTGGGAGACCGCCTGGAAGGCGGTCAGTCGGCGGCCGAACTGGCGACGGCTGCGGGCGTGTTCGACGCACTGGTCGACGAGGCGGTCCATGAGGCCGACGTATCCGGCGAACAGGCAGGCGCGCTCCCATCCCATGGAATGCTGGAAGATCGCCGCGCCCTGTCCGGGCTCGCCGAGCAGCTGGGCGTCGGGCACGAAGCAGTCGTCGAACCGGACGGTGCCGGCGGGGCACTGCGCCAGGCCCATCTTCTCCATCGGCCCGCCGACAGCCAGTCCGGACGTGCCACGGCGCACGACGAAGCCGGTGATGCCGAAGTGCCCGGCGTTCGGGTCGGTGGTGGCGTAGGTGAGGTAGACGTCTGCCAGGGGACCGTTGCTGACGAAGCTCTTCTCGCCGTTGAGCCGCCAGCCGCCCGGGACGCGCTGCGCGGTGACGGCGAGCCTGGAGACGTCGGAGCCCGCGTCCGCCTCCGTGATCGCGTTGCCGGCGATGAGCTCACCTGTGCACATGCCGGGCAGCAGTTCCGCACGCAGAGCGGCCGGTGCGAAGTCGACGAGGGGCATGGCACAGGCGAACAGGTGGGCGCTGGCGCCGAAGACCAGGCCGGTCTCGGCGCAGCCCCGGCCCAGCGCCTCGATCTGCCGCGCGGTCTCCAGCGCACCCAGTCCGCCGCCGCCGTAGCGGGCCGGGACACTCGGACCGAGCAGGCCGAGCTTGCCCAGGCGCAGCCAGTCCTCGCGCCGGTAGTGGTCCGTCGCCCTTGACGTGTCCTCGAACGGGAAGGCCCCGCGTACGTCGGACAACGTCTTGTCGTAGCGGGCCAGTTGGTCGTCGTTCCAGCCGAAGTCCATGGGTCTCTCCTGCTCGGCGAGTGGTGGGTGCGCTGCGGGGTCAGCGCGGGCCGGGGGAGGGGAGGGCCGTCGCCGGTCGGGTGTCCTGCTGCCCGGACGCCACAGCCGTGGCTGCGGGGCGGCGCAGAGTGCGGGACAGCAGCGGAGACGTCATGCCGGTGGTGACGAGCGCCATCATCACCATCGCGGTGAACAACTCGGTGCTGAGCAGCCCGATGCCGAGGCCGACGTTCAGGATGACCAGCTCGGTGAGGCCCCGGGTGTTCAGGAGCAGGCCGAGTGTGTAGGACTCGTGCCAGCCCATGCCGCTGAGGCGGGAGAAGAGCAGCACGCCGCCCAGCTTTCCCGCACAGGCGACCGCGATGATCAGCACCATGTGCAGGGCACCGGTCGCGGTGAGCGCGGTCAGGTCCACGGCGAGCCCGGTGATCACGAAGAAGACCGGAAGGAGCAGCTTGCTCGTGTGCTCGATCGGGATCAGCGCGGACTGGCGCAGCAGCCCGTGCTGGTCGGTACGGGGCATGACCAGGCCGAAGAAGAAGGCCCCGAAGATGGCGTGCAGGCCGATGTGGGAGGTGACGTAGGCCGAGGCGAGGGCGCCGGCGGCGGCGAGCATGGGGAGCACCGGAGCAAGGGCGGTGCTGGCCCGTGCCGCCAGGGCGGCCAGTACGGGGCGGACCACCGCCAGCATCACGCCGATGTAGAGCAGACCCCAGCCGATGACGCCGAGGAAGGTGCCGGCGCCGGTCGCGGACACCAGGGCGACGACGCAGGCCAGCAGGCACCAGGCCAGGATGTCGTCCAGCGCCGCGAGCGCCAGCGCGAGGTGCCCGGTGCGCGTGTGGTGCAGCTGCTTGTCCGTGATGATCCGGGCCAGCACCGGGAAGGCGGCGATGGAGATGGCGGTGCCGAGGAAGAGAGCGAAGTGCAGGAACTCGATCCGCTCGCCGTTCACCACCTGGTAGGAGCCGTACAGACAGGCGGCGAGTCCGAAGCCGAGCGCCATCGGCAGCGCCGCCGCGCCCAGCCAGATGGTGCCGGTGGCGCGGCCTCGGCCGCGCAGCGAGGCGGAGTCGAAGTGCCAGCCGATGGTGAACATGAACAGGAGCAGCCCCACCTGGGCCACGACGTTCAGATAGGGACGGACCTCGGGTGGAAAGAACTGTTCGGGCAACTCGCCGGGCAGCAGCCCCAGAAGGCTCGGTCCCAGACAGATCCCGGCGGTGATCTCACCGATGACCGTGGGCTGGCGGAGGCGGCGGGCGAGGGCGGCGAAGGCCGCTCCGACCACGAGCACCAGGGCGATACCACCGAGAGCGGTGAGGGTGATCCACTCCGTGTGTTCCGCGCTCATCATCATGCAAGGTCTCCGATGGGCAGGGGGGAACCGTGACGGTCGGGCTGACACGACCGGGCAGAAGCTCCGGGCGGGCTGCGGAGATCGCGGTGGTCCGGCGTCCGCAGCCCGCCGCTCCTCAGAACTCGGTGATGTCGGCGAGTTCCTTGACCAGGGCCTGGTACTCGGGGCGGCCGACGACGCTCATCATCAACGGGAGCTTGGTCCTGTCCCCGCCGACCGTGACCAGGCCGGCCGAGGCCGCCTCCGGCGGGGTCAGTTCGAGGCGGTGGAGGCGCACGCTCACCTCGTACGCCATGGTGACGTCGAAGGAGGGGTCGTCGATGACACCCTCCACCAGGTCCACGATGCGGCCCTCCTCGATGATCAGCGCGTACCGGACCTCGCCGCGCCGCGGGACATCCTTGACCAGGTACTGGATGCGCAGGTCGGCACCCGGCAACGCGGGCAGCCGCCTGCCGCGCTCCCGTATCTTCTGGAACGACTCGGACGTCAGGAACTGGACCTTCTCCACGGGAATCCTTCTCCTTGTGTCGGTGGTGTCGATGTCTGGCGCTCAGAAAAGCCGACGCCCACGGAGCCCGGTCTTCGCCATCTCCACAGCGACGCCGCCAATCATTTCCTTGATGTCGGGCGGGGCCTCGCGCGTGAGCCACAAGGCCATACGGGCGAGCTTGGCCGGCGTGGGACGCAGGAACGTGACGTCGCGCTTCTCGAATCCCGGCCCCTTGGGGATGTAGTCCGCGTTCTCGAGCTGGCGGTACAGGTCGTCCGCGGCCACGGCGCTGGTGATTTCCTGCTTCTCGAACCGCTGGCAGAGATCGACCATGGAGTCGAAAAGCTCCCCGTACTGCTTGTGATCGGGCCACCACAGACCCACGTTCGGCACATCTTCGAGTTTCTTGAGGACGTCGACATCACCGGTCCTGCGGAACTCGGACAGTGCGCGCTGAAGTCGGAATCCACCCACCACCGAACCGAACGACCAGATACGGAACACCGCGGACCACAGGTCGTAGTGGTCGAAGGCGATGAAGGCACTGTTGACGAGCTTGTCGTTGTAGTCGAGCAGCCCTTGCTCGAGCGTGGACACATACGCGAAGTTCTCGGCGGCGAAGTTGTTGGTGCGGAGAGCGTCGAGCAGCCGCCACGACAGTGCGTTGATGACCTCGACCGTGTTCGAGATGCCACGGGAGAACAGCGGGTCCAGGAAGCCGGACGCGTGCGACATCAGGCACCAGCGGTCCCCGACGGAGTGCTTGGAGGAGTACTGGAGGCGGTCCGTGGACACCCACGGGCGCACCGCCTTGGCACTGGAGAACAGCCGGTCCACCGCCGGGAAGCGGGAGGCGAACGCGCGGAACTCCTCCTCGGGGCTGAGCCCGGTCTTCGGGTACAGCCGCGGGTCCATGGTGAGGCCCACGCTGACCAGAGGATTCTTCGAGCCCGGGGTGTTGTTGAAGGGGATGACCCAGAACCAGCCCCGCTCGAAGAGGTGGTGCATGGTGCCCGAACTCCAGGGCAGCGGAGGCCGCTCCGCCTTGGTGTGGCGCAGCACCTCGTCGGTGCTCTTCACATCGATCATGTGTGTGAAGAGCGACCGGGAGTGGTGCGAGAACCGGCAGGGGTCCTCACGCAGACCCAGCTTCTCGGCCAGCGGCGAGCGGAACCCGCTCGCGTCCACCAGGTACCGGCCGCGGATCTCGGTGCCGTCGCTGCCGATGACCGTGACACCGTCGTCGGCGACGTCGACGTCCTTGACGCGGAAGCCCAGGCGTGTGGAGCAGCCGTAGCGCACGGCCGCGTTGAAGAGGTACGCGTCCGTGTCCTGCCGGAACAGGTGACCGGAGCGGTTGAGGATGCCCGGCGTGCTGAACTGGGTCCCCTCGCGGGGGTTCGGCTCGTTGCCCTCGGTGTGCCGCAGGAAGCCGAAGTGGCGCTTCTGCCCGAAGTTCGTGCCGATGTCCCTGTTGCAGTCCTTGTACGAGGAGAGCGTCGCGATCTCGGGAACACCGTAGCGCTCGGAGAGAATACGCAGTCCGAGCAGGGTGTACGGAATCATGGACTCACCCACCGCGAAGCGCGGATGCGAACCGGCGTCCACGATGAGAACACGCGCCCCATTGCGTGCGAGAATTGCCCCGAGAATCGACCCGGCAATTCCCGCCCCGAGAATAATGACGTCGTGCTCCGGCTCCTTGAGCAAGATGGGGGCTTTGTTGCCGGGTTCCTGTTCTTCTCGCATGGGATCTCCTCGGAGAGGGCGAAGCGACTGGATGCGAAGCTAACAGGGCCGACCGTGGGCCGTCTTCAGCGCAACGGATGAGTTCGCCCCGGTACTTAGGTGCGAGATTCGTCCTTTAGGACGGGGCAGGGACATCCCGCACACCCGGATGTCATACCGAAGTCCACTTGTGGTCAACAGGCCACAACTGTCAATGTCGGCAGTGGAAGTGAGGACGCGCAATCGAGCTCACATTTTTCCCTGTGTCACTTCGGAGGATGGCTTCCATGACGTCCACGGATTCGCCCGCGGAACAGGTCGATTTCGGCGAGAAGTTGACAAAGGCCCTGACCATGGTGTCCCGACTCCGCGGGGCACTCGAGGAACGGGACCGGGCGCAGCACGAACCCATCGCCGTGGTCGGCATGAGCCTGCGCTTCCCCGGACCGGCGGAGAGCCCGGACGCGTTCTGGGACCTGCTGAGTGACGGGGTGGACGCCGTCGGCCCGTTCCCCGCGGACCGCTGGGACACGGCACCGTACGTGGACCCCGAACGAGGCGTACCGGGCAAGGCCTACGTCACGGACGCCGGGTACGTCGAGACGGCCGAGGACTTCGACGCCTCGCTCTTCGGCATCTCACCGCCCGAAGCCCTCGGCATGGACCCCCAGCAGCGGATGGTCCTCGAAGGCGCCTGGGCGGCCCTGGAACATGCGGGCATCGCGCCCGACTCGCTCCACGGCAGCGCGACGGGCGTCTTCATCGGAGCCAGCACCAGCGACTATGTGCGGATGCGGCAGCAGTTCGGGGCCGCCGAAGCCATCGACAGCTACCAGCTGTTCGGCGAGAACAGCTTCATCGCAGGCCGGGTCTGTCACACCTTCGGCCTCGAGGGACCGGCCCAGGTCCTCGACACCGCCTGCTCGTCCTCCCTCACCGCGGTCCACCAGGCGATCCGCAGCCTGCGTTCCCGTGAGAGCACACTGGCGCTCGCCGGCGGCGTCAACGCGATCCTCGCCCCCTACGGCTTCGTGCTGCTCAGCCAGGCGCAGGCGGTGGCCCCCGATGGCCGCTGCAAGACCTTCGACGCCTCCGCGAACGGATACGGCCGCGGCGAGGGCTGCGGCATCGTCGTACTGAAGCGCCTCTCGGACGCGCGGCGCGACGGGGACCGCGTCCTGGCCGTGCTCCGCGGCAGCGCCCTCAACCACGACGGCCGGGCCGGCGGCATCTCGGTGCCCAACGGGACCGCCCAGCAGGCCGTGATCCGGGCGGCCCTGGCCGACGCACGGGTCACCGGCACCGACATCGGCTACGTCGAGGCGCACGGCACCGGCACCGTACTCGGCGACCCCACCGAACTGCACAGCCTGGAAGCCGTACTCGGCGCCGGACGGGACACCGGCGACGAGCTCCTCGTCGGCTCGGCCAAGACGAACATCGGACACCTGGAGGCCGCGGCGGGCATCGCCGGACTCATCAAGACGATCCTCGTGGTGCAGCGCGGAGAGATCCCGCGCAACCTCCACTTCCACCAGCCCAACCCGATGGTCGAGTGGCACCGCCTGCACCTGCGCATCCCCACCACGACAACACCCTGGCCGGCCAAGGACGGGCGCCCCCGACTCGCCGGAGTGAGCTCCTTCGGCGCCAGCGGAACCAACGCGCACGTCGTCGTCGAGCAGCCACCCGCACCCGAACCGCCCGAGGAACAGCCGCCCGCCCCGGCCACCGCGCAACTGCTCGCCCTGTCCGCCCGCACCCCCGAGGCCCTGCGCGCGCTCGCCGGCCGGTACGCCGCGTTCCTCACGGACCTCGCCGCCGCACCGGACCGCGGCGACACCGACGGCCCCGCCCTGAAGGACATCTGCCACGGCGCCCTCACCCAGCGCGCCCACCAGGCACACCGGGTCGCCGTCGTCGGCGACACCCCCCGCGCACTGGCACAGCAACTGCGGCGCCTCGCCGACGGGGCACCCGGCGCCCCGCAGACCGCCAAGGCACCCGTCCGGGCCCGCCCGAAGACCGCCTTCCTCTTCAGCGGACAGGGCTCCCAGTACCCCGGCATGGCGCGCGAACTGCACACCACCGAGCCCGTCTTCGCCGACGCCCTCGACCGCTGCGCGGAACTGTTCCGCGACCACCTCGACAAGCCCCTGCTCGACGTGGTGTTCGCCGCCGACGGCGCCGACCTCGACCGCACCCGCTGGACACAGCCCGCGCTGTTCGCCGTGGAGTACGCGCTGGCACAGCTGTGGCTCTCCTGGGGCATCCGCCCGGCGGCCGTCATGGGGCACAGCGTCGGTGAGGTCACCGCCGCCTGCGTCGCCGGCGTACTGACACTCCAGGACGCCACCACGCTCATCGCGGTACGCGGACGAGCCATGGACGACGCACAGCCGGGAGCCATGCTCGCCCTGCCCTTGTCGGAGGCCGAGGCCCTCGAGGTCATCGGTGAGCGCGGCGACAGCGTGTCCGTCGCCGCGGTGAACGGCCCGCACAACACCGTGCTCTCCGGACCGTTCACCGACATCGAAGCCATCGCCACGACACTGGCGGAACGCGCCGTCAAGGCCAAGAGACTCAAGGTGTCGCACGCCTTCCACTCGCCCATGACGGAAGCGGCGCTGCCCGCGCTGGCCCGCGCCGCCGCGGGCCTGACCCCACAGCCGCCGAGGATTCCCCTGGTCTCCAACGTGACCGGGCAGTTCGCGGACGCCGACACCCTGCGCGCCCCGGAGTACTGGTGCCGTCACGCACGAGGCACCGTCCGATTCCACGACGGACTCGAGACACTCAAGGCCGCGGGTGTGAGCACCTTCCTGGAGGTGGGGCCCGGCCGGGTGCTGCTCGGCATGGGCGCGCGCGCCATCACGGACCACAGCCTGCAGTGGCTGGCATCGCTGCGGCCCGAAAGCTCCGACGCCGCCGAGATCCGCAGCAGCCTCGCACGGCTCTACCTCCTGGGCGCCCCGATCACCTGGCCCTGCGCACCGGACACAGCCCGGCGACGGGCCGAACTGCCCCTCTACCCCTTCCAACGGCAGCGCTACTCCTTCCCGGTGGGAAGGACGATCGAGGGCGGCCCGACCACCGCCACCGCCGCCCCCACCACAGCGTCCGACAGCTACGGCCTCGCCTGGCAGCCCACCCCCACCCCCATCCCCACCCCGCTGCGCCCCGGCACCGCCACCTTCGGACGCCCCGGCCGCACCCTGCTCCTCGCCGACACCTCCGGCCTGGCCGAACTGCTCGCCCAGCGGCTGGAGGAAGCAGGCGACGAGTGCCTCCTGTGCTACGCGAGCGACGCCACCCCCGCGGGCCACGACCCCACGCGGACCGCCCCGCTGGAGACGGAAGGGCTCGACACCGTCGCCGACTTCGTCCGGCAGGCGGGCCCCCTGGACCGCATCGTCCACATGTGGGGCCTGGACGTACCGCGCGGCGACGCGGCCGGCCCCGCCGACGTGGCACGGGCACGTTTCCTCGGCCCCGAGGCACTGGCACAGATCGTGCGCTCACTGGCCCGGCCCGCCCGCGACGACGACACCGCACCCCCGGCCGGCTCGCGACTGTGGGTGGTGACCCGGGGCGCGCAGCCGACAGGCGAGAAGAACAGCCCGCTGGCAGTGGGGGCCGCACCGCTGATCGGTCTCGGCAAGACCATCGCGCTCGAACATCCGCACCTGTGGGGCGCGAGCATCGACCTCGACCCGGAGACCGCTCCCGACCTGGACGCGCTGGCAGCCATACTGCTCCACGGCACCCCGCCCGAGGAGGACCAGATCGCCGTACGCGGCGGACAGACCCTGGTGCCCCGACTGACCCGGCGCACCGACACCGACGTCTCGACAGCGCCACTGGTCAGACCCGACGCCGTCTACCTGATCACCGGTGGCCTCGGCGGCGTCGGAATGCTCGTCGCGGGCTGGCTCGTCGACTCCGGGGCCCGCCACCTGGTCCTCACCGGCCGCACCGGTCTGCCCGACCGCGCCACCTGGGACGACGGCACCCTGTCACCGAACACCGCCGCGCGGGTGGCGGACGTCCGGGCCCTCGAAGAACGCGGCGCCGCCGTACACGTGGTCGCGGCAGACGTCTGCGACGAGACAGCCATGCGAAAGCTCCTCACCGAACTGCGCGAAGGACCCCGGCCACTCGCCGGAGTCGTGCACGCGGCAGGACTCTCCCTCGGCCAGGACCTGGCCGAAGCAGAGCCGGAACTCTTCCGCGAGGTACTGCGCCCCAAGACCGACGGCGCCTGGCTGCTGCACCAGGCCGTGGCGGACCTGCCCCTCGACTTCTTCGCGCTGATGTCCTCCGTGGCCTCCGTCTGGGGAGCCGCACACATGGGCGCCTACACCGCGGCCAACCAGTTCCTCGACGCCCTCGCAGCACACCGCCGTTCGCGTGCACTGCCCGCGGCCACCCTCAACTGGGGCCGCTGGGACATGGTGAGCGGCCTCGGCGGACGAGGCCTCCCGGAACGGGTGGCGGCCACCGGGTTCCGCGCGCTGGACCACACGGCCGCCCTCACCCACCTGGGCGCCGTACTCGCATCCGGAGCGGAACAACGCATCGTCGCCGAGGTCGACTGGGAGGTCGTCAAACCTCTGCTGGAGTCTCATCGGGTCCGGCCGGTGCTGACAGGCATCGACCACCGGGCGGACTCCGGGCCGCACGACGACACGGAGCCGGACGACGTGCTCACACGCATACTCGGCCTGCCCGCCGCAGAACGCGAAGCCGCCCTCGACGAGTACGTCTGGATCAGTCTGGCCGAGCAACTGGGCGTACCCCGCAGCGAGTTCACCGGCGACTTCAACCTGCTGGACTTCGGATACGACTCCCTGGGCGCCATGCGCACCCTCGCCAAGTTCCGCCAGGACCTTCATCTCACCCTCGACACCCGCCAGTTCTTCGAGATGTCCGCCGAAGGATGGGGCCGCTATCTCGCCGACTCACTCCAGGAGCAGCACGGCTGAGGACTCACTCCAGGAGCAGCACTGCTGAGGAGGAATGGCCATGCGCGTGATCCTCATCGCCGACCTACGCATCGCTCACACCTGCCGGGACGCGGGGATCGCAAGCGCAGCCGTCCACACGGCCCCGACCGGGACAGCCCGCGGGCAGTGTGCCGCGCGCTCTCGTGGCCATCGAGGGCGCGGTCGCGGAGGTACTCGCGCTCCCTACGGCCGCGAAGAAGTTCAGCTTCTCCGTACGGCCCATCGCCAAGTCCGACAACGGAGCGGGAGGCAGCCTCCTGCTCAGCCTCTACGCCAAGAACCGGATCATTGACGGCATGGACGACGCCTTGATCGTGAAGATCGTCTCCTGAACCGCCCGAACGGCATGGGCGGGGCGAGCGCGGGCCAGCGTCCCGGGCCGCCTCGCCCTACGGCTCTACCCGTCCCGCCGGCCAGAACTCGACCAGGTAGCGCTCCACGCCCTCGCCCGTTCCCTCGTCCTCCGACAGCGCGGCGGCCCGCGCCCGCCCGGTGCAGCCCGCCCGCACCCGCCACCGGCCGGCCCCGCCCAGAGCGAACACCTCCTCGGTACGACCCAGACTCATGGACCACACCGCGACCTCACCGCTGGACGACACGAAGTCGGCCTCGCCCTGCTCGTCCCAGCCGGAAGGATCGCGCTGCGGCGGCGGCCCGTCCCACACCTCCACGTCGACCAGCGCGGTGTGGGTGTGACCGGCACTGTGGAAGTCGAGCCGCCCGGGAAAGGCGTTGAGGAACACGCCCTGCTCGAAGTCGTCCGGGAACGGCGTGGGCAGGTCGGCGTCATCAGACTCCTGAAGCCCGAAGGCGTGGAAGCCCACATCGGCTTTCAGGCGGTACTGCCGGACAAGCTCGGCCACCAGCGCGCTCCTTCGGCATGACACGAAAAAAGGTTGCCGCTGATCGTAGGCTGCCGGCGCTTCGCACTCAGCCGCAGGCGTTCCGGCCGGGGCGACCCGCGCCAAAGTCGCTGAGTCGGCGGCCTGGGCGACGAAGACCCGCCTGGAGCAGGTCCTCATCATCGCGGCCGCCAACCAGTCGGCGGGCAGCACTGTCGCCCGCACCCTGCGGATCCTGGCGCCCGGCACGATGGCGGTGACCGAAGCGGCCGACGCCGGCCCGGAGCCGGCAGACGCGCCCGCCGGGCCGCAGCGTACCCGGGAGACCGCTTCGGACAGTCACCGCCACGCGCTCGCCGCGCACCAGGAGGCCGCACCTCCGTTCAGTGTGGGCCTGTCGATCGCGGAGGCGGTGCAGCGGCGGACTGCCGCGATGCGGGCACTGGACGTGTGCGCGTTCCCCCGGCTGGAGGAGCCGGCCGACGACTGTCCACCGCCGGTCGAGCAGGCCCGCGTGGCTTGCGCCGAGCCTGTGCCGTACGAGTGGCGGGACCTGCGGTGTGGTCGTTCCGGGCCGGAGCGACCACACCGCTGGGCGGTTCAGTAGGACAGCCGCCAGATGTGGATCGGGTCACCGTTGCAGGGATGCATGATGATCCGGGCGCCATTCCCCAGGAACGTCGGGCCCAGGCACCAGTGGTTGAACACCGGGCGGACACGGTAGCCGCGGCCGCCGACGTGCTCGATCTGGAACATCTGCTCCCAGTCGTAGCTGTTGCAGGTGGCGATCTCTATGTCAACGCTGTGGCCGGCGTCCTTCACGCGTACGCATTTCGACAAGGCGTAGCGCGGTTTGAGCCGCCAGGCATCCACGCCGTTCACTGTGCCGATCCGGACCGTCTGGAACTGCTGGTTCCACTCGACCCGGCATTGCCAGAGCTGAACAGCGGTTCCATCCGCCGAAGTCGAGCCGCCACCCCGCACGTCCATGCAACCGTCCCAGCCGACCAGGGTGTTGCTGAAGTAGAAGTAGCCGCCGTTCACCGGAGCGGAAAAGCGAGGCTGAGGGAATGCCTGCGCCGGCGTCGCCGTCGCGGCGAGAGCGGCTACCAGAACGGTGAAGAACACCAACCCGGCACGAATGCGTCGAGCCAGATCCGACCTGATGGCTCTCACTTCGCCTCCTCTATCGGCAAGTCGGTCGCAGACAGACCGGCCTCGGTCTGCTGCCGGTTGATGACGAACTGTTCCTGGATGCGGGCGGCGCTGGAACGCGCCCTCAGCACGGCGTACCTGTCACCGGTGCAGTCGAGCCCAGCAGCTGGTGGTGGGCGACGGTGAGGCTGATCCGGATACACCGTAGGGGACCGCCTCTGCGGCCGCCGCACGGTCAGTACCGGATCCAGAGAGAACTGGTCCGGTCGTTCATGTGCGCCCCGACATAGCCGGCGTCGGGCCCGTCGTGCGTCCCGTCGTACCAGTACGACGAGTCGCCGTCCCAGCTGTATCCGTCGTAGAGGGTCACTTGGTGGCAGCCGCTGTACGTGTTGAATCCGGAGATCTCGTTGTCCCAGATGAGGTTCGGCTTCAGGCGGTAGCCCGACGCGTCGCAGGGTCCGTCAGACCCGATGACGCGCGTCAGGTTCGACGGATTGTTGTACGCGTTCCAGAACCACTCCATGAGCAGCACGTCGGCCGCGGCCGTGAAGGCCCGCGAGTCCGGGTCGTCGCTGCACGTCTGCGACTTCACCGGCGACATGCCCCCGCCGACGGACCTGCCGACCTCGATCACGCAGTACTTCGCGCCGGGCTCCCCCTCGGGTGCACCGGCCGCCGTGGCGGCGCCGGTGGACATACCCGCGATGAGTAGAGCCGGGGCCATCACTGCCAGCAGCCGGTGGACCCGCGCGGCAATCGGGCGAGCGATCATGGCATTTCCTCCGTTGTGTCTGACGTTCTCACCGACGCGACCCCGCTCCGGGGCGCGTCCGGCGCACCGGCATCCGGTGGGGGCCGGGCGTCATCGCGGCGGCCTCCTCCTGATGTAGGCGGTGGCGTCCGCGGCCCGATCCAGCGTGCCGCCGCCTCCGTCCCCCGGGCACAGCGGGTCCCCGAATCAAAGGGTTGAGAGGCCTGTCTGCCAGTCCTGACGCGCCTTCACCGAAATGGTGGCCCGAGCGAAGGACTTTTGTCCTGGATCCAGCTATTGGTTCCCGGGGCGGATCGATAACGTCCCGGTTATGGATCGCCTGAACGAACCAGGCGTCGAACCGCCGCAGTCGGACGTCCGCGGACGTGGGGAGCCGAGCATCTCCCAGCTCCGCCAGTTCCTGGTCCTGGCCGACGAACTCCACTTCGGCCGCGCCGCTCAGCGGCTCTTCCTCACGCAGCCCGCACTGAGCCAGCGGATCAGGGCTCTGGAGGCCCGCCTGGGCGTCGGCCTTCTGCACCGCACCACGCGCCATGTCGAACTCACCGACGCCGGACACGAGCTCGTACCGGCAGCCCAGGCGCTCGTGGCCGCCGCCGACCGGTTCCAGGCATGCACATCCACCCTGGCACGACGCGTCAAAGGCCACCTGCGGCTGGGCGTGATCGGCGCCGAAGCCTCGATGCCGTACACCGTCGCGATCCTCGAAGAGCTCCGTGCCCGGCACCCCGCGATCACCACCGAGATCCGCAGCGTCGGCTTCGTCGAACAGGTCTCAGCCCTCGCCCAGGGAGAGATCGACGCCGCATTCCTCCGCCCACCCCTTCCCCCGGCACTGCGCACCCTTCACCTGGCGACCGAATCGCGAGTGGTCTGTATGCCCGCCGATGACCCCCTGGTCGGCCAGACACCCCTGACACTGGCGCAGCTCTCCCACCACACCGTCGTCGACGTCCCGCCCGGAGCACCACGGGCATGGTGGGACTTCTGGACGGCCAACCCACGTCCCGACGGCACGCCCGTACGCTACGGCCCCCAGGTCTCGGACCTTGAAGGAATGCTCCACGCCGTCGCGAGTGGAGCCGCCATCACCTTCCTCCCGGCCGCCGCGCGCATGCTCTACCCGCGCCCGAAGATCGCCTACGCCGACGTCGCCGGTCTTCCCCCCACCACCGCCGCACTCGCATGGCTCCCCCACCAGGACCGCCCCGCACTCAAAGCCCTCCTCGCCGTGGCCCGAACCGTCGCCCGGCATCCGCCCGATCACACCTGACGGCAATGCCACGGCCGGGCACTGCCCCCATGCCTTCACACCAGGTAGGGCGGGTCCGGGCCATGTGCCGCCCGCAGGCGACGCGGCAGTTACCGGCGAAGGCCTTCCTCGAGAAGGCCGGCGTCAGCACGGCGGCCACCACGACAGCGGGCGAGCGCATCGTCGTGGGCCCTGCCGTCCGGCACCGTACCCCCACCCGCCACGGCCGACGTCTCGTCATCGCCGATGGCGGCCCTCACCCCTTCCCGTCATTCCCGGTGAACACGGGCCTGACCGCCGACCCGTTGAGGTGTCGCCGACCGGAGCAGTTCTATGGCCTCGTCAAGGGTCTCAGTGCGTTCGGAGAATTCCCGGCTGATCATCAGGTTCAGTACGCGCTCCCGTTGAGGGCCTTCCTGGCTGCCGACTCCGTTCAGCGGACGAGGCGGTCGTGGAGATCGAACTCGGTGCGGGTGTGGCGCCGTCCGAGGTGCTTGAGATCGGTTGTGGTGTAGTGGCGGGCCGCGGCGTGGACGTCGATGAGGTCGCGTACGGCGCCGCGGTCGGCGAGGGCGCGGACCTTGGTGCCGACGGATTCTGGCGTATCTGGGTCATGCCGCACCACAGGGCTCCGATGGTATACCGGCTTGTTATCCGATAGCTGAAGACTGGGAGGACACAGCTGTGGAAACACCCCCCGGCCCCATCACGGTCCGCATACCGGCGACCATGGAAGCCATCCCCGACGGCGTCAGCTACCACACCGGCGACATCGACGTCAGCCAGGACGCCGCACCGTTCCCGCCCGGCGGGGCACCCGCCGCCACCATCACCATGCAGCCCACCGGCGAACCCGGCGCCTACCTCCTCACCCTCACCACCACCGGCCCCGAAGCAACCCACCTCATGCGCAGCGCCTGCAACATCCTCCTCAAGGCCGCCCGGACGATCGGACCCAGCAGCCCGTGAGATACGCCAACCCCCACATGGTCAAAGAGCACTGCCTCACCCAGGGCCGCACACGCGGCGCCGGAACCTTCGGCCAGGAGACCCAGGCGAACTACGAACGCGCCCTTGGCGCCCTGGACTCCGAGTCGGCCCCGCGCTGCGGGGATGTTACGGGTGAGCCGGACGCCGACATCCTCGGGGTCCTGTCGGCCCCGCTCTGGGGGAATGTTCTGCGGACCGCGTTGTCGCTCCCGATCTGCGACGCCCACGAGTTCCGACCCGAAGCCAAGTCCGCGGAAAGCCGGAATCCCGACGTGCCCCCGGACTCCCCGGGTCCGCCCCTCGCTACGGGGATGCTCCAGAGGCGGGGCTCAGCCATGCCGGGGAGCGCCAGTCGGCCTTGCGCTGTGGGGACGCGACTTTGATGCGTCTTAGATGCATTCACCGGCTCCCCGGAGCCAGGCGTGTAGAGAGCCCCCGCACCTTGCGGCACGGCGGCGGACCGGCCAAGAAGAACTGCCCTGCAAGACGGTTTCTTAGCCAGTCGTCACGCGGTCTGTCCGCCGGTCACCTGGACTCAGCACCAGGTGCCCGCGGGCGACTGCTGGAACAGCGCCCAGAGCATCCAGCACCAGTACACGGTGTGGGCCAGGACTCCCGCTGCCTTGACGGCGAACAAGTTCCTTTTGGCCCGCCCGGTACGGACAGACTGTGTGCAGCGGTGACGACCCAAGGTCGCCCCCCTACCGGAATCGTTGCTCCTCCCTGGGCGAAGCCACAGATGCTGGCCTCACGCGTGAAGCCCCGCCGGTGTGGACGGGGTGCTGCGGCTGGCTCCGCGCCGCAGCGAGCACGTGGTGTGCGCCGGTGGCGAAGAGGTGCTGAGCGCCGGTGAGATGAGCTTCCATGAGGAGTCCGGGCGGTGGGAGGTGGAGGAGGTCAGCAACCTGTCGACCGGGTACTGCCCGGACGTCGTCTCATGGCCGGCCGTGGCCGAGGCCCTGGACCGGATCGGGATGCAGCGCCCGTCCGGCTTCACCCATGAGGTGGTCTTCCGCCGCTGCCGCTTCTGCCGGGAGGTGAACATCGTGCGGGAGGAGAACTTCGTCTGCGTCTTCTGCGGCGGGGACCTGCCCCGGGAGTGGAACGTTGCCGAGCCGGATCGCTAGTGCTGTGACCGTGAAGGTTCACCGTGTTGGGTGTTCAGGCTGCTCTCGGTAGTGGTCTGCCGCCCCAGCGGATGCCTCGTTCGCTTCGGATGCGGGCCCGTTCGCGTCGTTGGGCGGTGAGGATGTCGGGGTGGCGGGCGTTCTGGTTGCGCCAGCGGAGGTAGGCGTGCAGGGCCCGGGTCTGGGCGGTGTGGTTGGGGTGGTGGGAGTTGGCCAGGGTGAACTGTCGCAGCGGTCCGAAGTGGGCCTCGATGGGGTTGGCCCAGGACGCGTAGGTCGGGGTGAAGCACAGTTCGACCTTGTTGCGGGCCGCCCACCTGCGGATCTTCCAATTCAGGTGGGCGGAGAGGTTGTCGAGGATCACGTAGATCGGGCCGCCGTCGGGACGGACAGCGCGGATCGACCGCAGGGCGGTCCAGGTGTGGTCGATGCCCTTGCGGCGCCGGTTGACGCCCCACAGTTTGTCGTCGCCGACGGAGTAGCAGCCGTGGAAGTAAGTGATGCCGTGGGTGCGGCGGTAGGTGGCGGGAAGCCGACCGGGGCGGCTCTGTTCGGCCCAACAGGAGCCAGCGGTGGGCCGGATGCCCAGCGGCCCGAACTCGTCGAAGGCGAACGTGCGGTCCGGTCGCTCGTTGATCGCGTACTCGATCCGCTCCAGTTTGGCGTCGAACGCCGGGTCCGGGGATTCCTTCCAGGTCTTCGTCCGCTGGAAGGTGATCCCGCAGCGTGTCAGCAGGCACCGCAGGGCCTCCCGCCCGATGAGGACGGGCCTGGTGATGTGCCTGCGCAGGTGATCGACCAGTTTGCGGACCGACCAGCGGGTGAAGGGCTTGCCCAGTGCGGTGGGTCGGGTGGTGGCCGTCTGGATAACGAAGTCCTCGTCGTCACTGTTCAGCAGGCGGGGACGGCCTCCCGCCCACTGAGGGTTGAGGCATGCCAGCCCGATCTCGTTGAAGCGGTGGATCACATCACGGACGGTGTCCTCGTCCGCCTGGACCAGTCGCGCGATCACCGGGACCGTGCTGCCGCCGGCCGAGGCCAGCAGCATCATCGCCCGCCGGAACCGCACCGAGCTCGTGCTGCCCCGCCGAACGATCTGCCGGAGCTTCTGCCCCTCCTGCTCCGTCAGCCTCCGGACCCTGACCGGTGTCGCCATCCCGCCTCCCCTGCTGGTTGGAAGCGACTTCGCTTCCAACCAGCACAACGAGCAACCCGGTGAACCTTCACGGTCACAGCACTAGGTGTGATGTCTCAAGAGGCTGGTTCCATAGCGTCGACACCCAGATGATCCGCTTGCTGAGTTGGCCTGCGGAACCCGCCGGGTCGACCTGCCGGAGCTCCCGGATTCCCGGATCAGTGTGGCGAGGGCCCGGCCGAAGGCGGCGCTGGACAGACCGCCGGGCTCGTACTCGGCGAGCAGGCTCTCGATGCCGGCAGTGGTCCCTGCGGCCTGCGAGTTCAGCAAGCAGGCGTTTGACTATTCGTACCAGGCCGAGCACCCGCTCGCGTCCCGGTCAGGCAGGAGTGGGACGGACTCGGCATCGTCCCCGATGGGGCCTGCGAGGCTGCCTGCCCCATCCCGGTGACCTGTTCGACAGCGCATCCCCGGCACTCATCGGGGCCCGTCTCGCCGCGGCCCTGGCCGACCGGCACGGCGGCTCCCCACGCACATCGGAACACCTCTTCGCCCAAGCAGCCCGAACGTCCCGGCACTGTGGCCGGACCGCCCTCGCCCGCGCCCTGCGCGGCGCCTGCTACGGCGTCGGAGCCGTCTGCCTCGTCTCCGTTCGGGTCCGGCGCCTGCGGTAGGCAGAAAGTACCCGTACGGATCACGGCATCACGGGCCGCGTTTCGGACGGTCCGTCGCGCCTCCCGAGGGCGCGGGGCAGGCGTGCCGAGCAGCGGAATCCCGGCCGTTGCTACGGTGGGCGAATGTCGATACGAAGCCATGAGGACGAAGCCCTTGCCGAGGCATGGGACGCTCTCACCCGTTGGTTGGCGGAGCACGCTCCCACGTCGTACGCCTCCCTGCTGCCGTCGGCGGCGGAGGAGGACATCGCCGCGGCGGACGATCAGCTGCGGCAACACCTCGGGTACGGGCTGCCTGCCGAGTTGACGGCGCTGTGGCGGCTCTGCGGCGGGGTGGAGCACCAGGACATCGAGGGCGACGAGCAGGAGGAGGTCGCCTCGGGGGCCTTCCTCCCCGGTGGTGTCATTCTCACTCCGGAGCAGGCCATGTCGGCGGTGCTTCTCGGTGGCGGCAAGGGGTGGGGCGCGCCGGTCGTTCCGTGGCTCACCCGCGACGAAGCCGGCCCCGAGTCCGGCCACTACGCGGGCCCTGGCGGCGTGGGCTGCTGGGAACTCCCCGAGGGGATCGACCCTCCGCAGTATCCGTCGATCGCCGCCTATCTGACGGTTGTTCACCGCGCCCTGACCGCAGGGCCGGCCGATCTGATGGGCTCGTCCGGCGTGCCGGGTATCGTCTACGGCTGCCTGATCTGGGACGACCCGCAGAGTTCCTGGCTCACGAGTGCCGCCGGGGACTGGGTGCCGCTGCACTGAACGCGGCTGGTCGGCGCCGGGCCGGAACCCGGTGCCGACCAGCCTGGTACTCAGGGCTTGGCCATCGTGCAGACGAGGTCAGCCTTGGTGGTGTCGCAGTTCTTGAACCAGGCGTTGCCCGGATCGAGGGTGTACCCGTCCTTGTCGATGATCCGGAACTTCTTGAGGAATCCTTCGTAGAAGCTGTCC
The DNA here is from genome assembly GCF_040652095.1 of Streptomyces sp. NPDC048290. Taxonomy (NCBI): domain Bacteria; kingdom Bacillati; phylum Actinomycetota; class Actinomycetes; order Kitasatosporales; family Streptomycetaceae; genus Streptomyces; species Streptomyces sp. NPDC048290. The sequence goes on along the minus strand of NZ_JBEZLM010000025.1, from coordinate 96,798 downwards.
GGGTTCATCGAACCGGAGTTGACCTTCAGTGACATGGACGACCGGCCGCAGTTCTCGTTGAAGGTCGGTGCGTCGTAGCGGGTGTCGTCCAGCAGGTGTTCGCTGCCGTCGTCGGTCTTGGCCGCGACGGTCTGGATGCACTCGCCGCCGCCGTTCGCACCGGCCGGGTTCTGTCCGTCGTTCGCCGCCGGGACTCCCGGGGACTGGTAGGTGGAGGAGAACGGGAACTCGTCGCAGGACACGGTCTCGGGGGCCCCGTCGGTGATCTCCGGGTGCAGAGCGGTCCACGGGTGCTTGAGGAACGGCTTGTCAGGCACCCAGCCGTCGGTGCGCTTGGAGCGCGACTTGGGGCACATCACCTTGTCGCGGTTGTTCGTCCGCTCGTACGACCATGCGTTGCGTTCCTTCCTCGCGAGGTACTGCAGCGGGTCGGAGCGGTCCTTGCCGCTTCCCTTGACTTTCGACTTGTTCTGGATCAGCCAGGCATGTGCCGCGGCCGACGGGTATTTAGCGGTGTTGAACTTGTACTCGGGGAGGTACTGCGGCAGTACGCAACCGGCATCGGCACCGTTGGCCGCGATCTTGTCGCACCGCACATCGATGGCGGGCGATCGCCACGGTCCGGTGTCCAGTTCCTTGTCGCCCTTGCCGTCCGGCGGGCCGGACTCGGTGACGAAGTGGCCGACGAACCAGACCGGGAGTTCCTTCGACAGATCGATGTCGCGCGTACCCGAAGCGCTGTTGACGCTGCCGTTCCACTTGTGGTCGGCGGTGCCGGTGGCCATGTGGCTGTCCGTCGGGTCGTACTCACCGCCGCCCTTCCAGCTCAGATCGTTGTAGAAGTCGAAGTTCTTCGCTCCCGATCCGCCTTCGCAACCGTCGCTGAAGCACATGGAGTCGATGAAGGCGTCCTGCCCGCCGTCGCCGAGCAGCACGGCCCGGTCGTCCGGCGGGAAGTCGCTGTAGATCGGGTTGATCTGGATCCAGGTCTTGATCTCCGACGTCTTCGGGTCGGTGGTGACCTGGAAGGCGATCTCGAAGTCGGCGCGGTAGGTGGCGACCGGGATCCCCTGGTAGATGTAGGTCACCCGGTAGCCCACGTCGTAGAACAGGCACGCCTCGTTACGGGTGATCAGTGACTTCTGCGCCTCTCCGTACAGCGAGGGCTGGCACCATGTGCCCTTGATGATCGGGTCGGGGTACGACGGAGCCCTGGTGCGCAGGGCCTGGGCCGCCTTGCGGGTGCCTTCCAGGGATCGTTCCGTCTTGGGCGTGACGGTGATCTCCGTGCCGCCCTTGGAGAAGGTGCGGGGCTCCCAGCCCTTCCAGCCGGAGTCGGTGCCGTCGGGCTTCGGCGGTGCCTGCGGTGTGTCGGTCTGGACCAGCGGTGCGGCGTTCGGATCCAGTGTCGGGATCGCGATGTCGATCTTCTGGGCGCGGTTGTAGTTCCGGGTCCCGGAGGTGAATCCGTAGTCCTTGATCGGGCCCACGTTGCCCGCCCAGTCGACCGTGCGGGTCTGGACGAGGTGGTTGCCGTCCGCCGCCGGGGTCAGGGTGTACGTGGCATCCGGAACCGCGGCCCTCGCCGTTGCGGTGGTGGTACGCGTCGACTGCCAGCCGTGGTCGGCGGCGTCGTCCTCGTACGGGTCGAGGCGGTACTGGACCTCGTTGGCGTCCGGGGCGCCGGTGGTGACGTCGAAGGTTCCCTTGACACCCGAGGCGCCGCCCCAGTCCTCCGGGTAGGTGGCCGAGCTGATGCTCTGCGGCTCGCCCGGTGCGGTGGTGTCGACGACGAACTGCGTCCAGGGGGACCAGTTGAGGTTGTAGTGGGTGCCGTCGTAGGCGTTGGTGCGGAACTTGTAGGTCTTGCCGTCCTTGAGCTGCCCGGCTGGTACGACCACGCTGACGGGTTTGCCCTGCGGGCCGAGGTCGGAGACGAGCAGGCCCTCACCGAGAGGGGTGGTGATGGGTGTGTTGGTGGCGGCGTCGTAGACCTGGAAGGTGCCGTTGACGGTGTCGCCGTCGGGGTCGGTGAACGTGTCCCGCAGGGTGGGGGTGGTGGTGTTCACCGCCCATACGCCGGCGTAGGACTTGAAGGGTGCGCCGGCCTGGCGGTCGGTGCCGTCGGAGGGCCGGTAGTTGTAGTCCACGGTCAGCTTCGGCTGGTTCGTGGTGGCGTTGCCGGAGTTGACGCGTTTCCAGGCGCGGGTGTCGTCGGTGGCCGCGCGCAGGCCCATGTGGCCGCGGGTCGCCTTCGCCGAGGCCCAGGTCTGGACGAGGGTGTCGACGTCGGCGTTGATCCAGCCGTCGGGCTGGGTACCGGTGCAGTCGGGGTTTCCGCGGGTCTCGGTGGAGGAGTGGTACTGCTGGTTCCACGTGGGCTGGGCGCTCCAGCGCGAGGAGGTGGACGCTGCGGTGGTGTCCCAGACGGTCCATGACTGGGTGCTGCAGTCGGTGTTGCCGGAGTGGAAGTTCCACAGCGCCAGGTTGGTGTCGACGATCAGTGCGTCCTGGATCGGGGTGGTGTTCCAGGTGATGAAGGACCGTGCGGTGCGCGGGGTGCCGTCGGCGTTCTTCGTTCCCGGATTGCCGAAGTCGAGTTCGACGTCGGTGGACCAGTCGACGGTCTCGCCCTGTTGCACGTAGGTGTCGAAGGTGTTCGACAGTGCGGAGGTGGACGGGTCGACGGTGACCGGGTACTGCGTATCGGGGTCGGCCAGGTAGTCGGCGTCCGGGGTGACGACCAGGTCGATCTTGCCGGCGCCCTTGTCGACGACCTTCATGTCGACGCGGGCTCGGCGGGTGTGCTCCCCGGACCGTTTGTCCACGGAGCTGTCCCACATGACCGGAGCGGGCATCGTCGCCCGTCGCCGGCCGGTCCTGGCGTCGGTGAAGGTGACAGATCCGTCCTTGTTCGCCTTCGCTTTGAGGCCCTTGGCCCTGACCGGCAAGGTGTATGAGTAGGAGTCGGCCGGCTTGTCGTGGATCTGGACGAACTGCTCGAAGCCGGTCCGCGTTGCCTCGACGATCACGTCGGCGCCGGGTACGGCCTCGCGGTAACGGGCGGTGGTGCCGTCCAGCTCCGGCGCGGGCAGGCCGCCCTTCCACTGCAAGGTCACCGACTGGTCCCCGGTGCCGAGGGTGACCAAGTCCTGTGCAGCAGCGCTCTGGGCGGCTGCCAGAGAACGTGGAACGGTGCCGCCCTGGCCCGCCAGACGCAGGCCCTCGGGGTGTTCCTTCGCCTTCACACCTCCGTCGGCGGTCTTCGTCAAAGTGGCATCGACCTTGCGCCACTTGCCGCCGCGCCAGACCCGTTCGGGCCCGGAGGTCATTTCGGTGGTCAGCGTTCCGTCGGGATTGGCCACGGTGACGGACGTGGCAGTCGTCTCGTCGGACGCGACCACCTTCTCGCCGGTCTTCTTCGCCTCAAGTGTCGCCCACGCCTTCGAGCCTTTGGCGTGCCGGGCGGCCCACTCCATATCGGCCTTGAGAATCTCATCCTGTGACGGCTGGGAGACCTCCACCGGCTCGGTCTTGCGCTCAGGGGCGGGCGACGCAGCAGCCTGACTCGTTGCCGCGATTCCGGTTTCTGCGATAAGCAGCAATGCAACGGCCGCTGCATGGCGATTGCGGCGTCTGCGTCTTAGCAATGACGGTCTTTCAGATGAGTGCACGATGCGCTGTCACCTTCCTCATGGGAAATATTTCTGTGCGAAGTCGCACCAGCCGCACAATCTAGCCCGGAAGATAAATTCCGTTGAAGGTGATTTCAAGACGCCTCATGGGCAGGCAAAGGAACCGGATGCCAACTGCAAAGAATCACGGGAAGTCTGCAATTAAACGTTAGATAGATCACAATCTATGCACGGAAAATCAAAAGCGACCGGATGGCGCCATGCTGTCAACAATCCCGGACACCGTCGCCCGCGTGGCTGAAAAGTGCCATCGGGGTGCAGCCGTGAACAGGGACATCTCGCCGACTTATAGTCATCAGGCCAAATGAAATGATCTGTGCCGATTTACGTCCGGTTCCTGTGGTGATTCCGTGAGGTAATTCACTGATCTCATAGAAGGCAGCCCGCGAGGGTCAACTCTGGAACCAACCTTGCACGGCCGCACAGAATGGAGCCGCAACCCGCAAGCGACCGTGACTTCAACCGCCGTGCTCCATACACATGTCGGCATGTGGGCCGGTGGCAAGGCCCACCGAGACGACGGACGCGCTGCAACTGACAGGCCACCACCCAAGATGCTTGTTAGATGTCCGCCAACCGCTTCAGGTCCCCTCAGGGTCAGAGAAGGAACTGTCCGCGCGCAGTTGCTCCGCTCTCCCATGACTTTCGGTGGCTTGCTCCCTGGGGTCGGAGTCCTGGTCTGGGTGCTGCACCAGGCCGGGAGGCGTCGACGGGCTGCTCTCCTACTGGAAGTCAAAGTGCTGGCTCGGTGCTGAAGAGTAGCTCCGAAGTGGATGTATTTCTGGCGTCGGTTCTGTGGCTGCTGACAAGGGTGAGCCTGGGTACTGTGGACACCGGGATGCGGACCACTCCCACTGGCTTGAGCTGCAATTGATGCCCGTCTCTGAGGCCGCAAGTTTTCTTGCTATCGCCCGCTGTCTGGGGACTGCCCGGCGCTAGATCCCAGTGGACGGTGAGGCCGGGCGGCTGACCGTCCATCTCATTTGCCCGAGAAAAGAAAGGGCCTCAGTGTGCGAATCGGCAGATCGAAACTGTTTACTTCCGGGGCGAGAATCGGATTCCTGCCCGAGTCGGACAACGCTTCACCCATTAGCCCCTTTTTGGATTTCATGCATCACGGGCAGGGTGACGTCCTCGTACCCCCGGCCTCGTGTCCAGTAGTCGGCGAAGCCGAAGCTGTAGCCGCAATCGCGCTCCTCTTCGGGCACGCGGAGTTCTTTGACCAGCTGGCCCACGGCTACGGGGCTGTCCTGGACCCCGGCGAGTCACGGGTGGGCAGTACCGCGGAGTCGTCACCGCGGATGCCGCAGCGGTCATACGGCGAGCCGGGCCGGGCGTGCCGGTAGCGCAATGGCGGCCTGCGGCAACCGAAGGGCGCAACGCCCCTACGGCGGGCGAGGGGGGAGGCCAGGGCGGAGCGGGGGCGCGGCGGTCAGCTCGCGAGCAGCTCCAGAGCGGCTCGGACGGAGCCCAGCAGCCGCTGGCCTGTCTGCCGACGGTCGTGGCGAGTCCTGCGTCGGCGAGCAGGGCCCGCCGCCGTGCCTGCGGCCCCGTCCCGTCAGGTCCTGGGTCCGCGCCTGCGGCGAGCAGGGGCAGCGCCTCGTCCAACGGGCCCTGGTCCTGGGGCGGAGGCTGCGTCCGCAGGGCCCGCGTCAGCTCGACGGCTGCCCGCAGTGCCTCGTCCGGGGTGGGCTGGGCGGCGGTGTGGTGGTGGGAGATGCCGGTGTGGCCGCTGCCACCGAAGACGCTCACATGGTCGGCCGTCACCCTCGGCGCGGCCGTCCGGTCGGTCCTCACGCAGACCCACGGTGACCTGGAGCTGCTGGCCACCGACGACCGGTCCTCCGACGGCTCCTGGGACCTGCTGCGCGAGTTCGCGGCCCAGGACGAGGTTGCGGGCCCGGCCCGCACCGCCCTGTTCGGGTGCCGGCTCAGGCAGGACGCGCTTGGCGATCTCCCGGGCCCGCGGGACTACATCGCCTCCCTCGACAGCGGCGACATGTGGCCTCCGGGCAAGACCGAGAAGCGGCTCGCCTTCGCGGCGGAAGGTGATGCGCCGCTGACGTTCATGTCGTACGTCAAGACGGACGCCGACCACGACGGCGAGAGCACCGACTGGGTCCCGAACAGGCGGGTGGTCGGCGAGGGAGCAGGTGGACTACCGGGCGATGCTGGTCCGGACTACATAGGTTTGCTGACCGCCATGTGCGACCGCGGGGTGCTGGGCGCGCGACTGATGCCAGAGTCGCGGAAACGCCAGGACTGTGCCCTGTGACCGTCGATCACGCGGGACGGCTCCTTCGCCCAGCTCCACCTGCCCCCGGCCTCATCCGCTCCTACACGACAACCGATGGCGCACTCCACGTCACCACCCTCTACGACCCCGCCGACGGGTCCGCAGCCCACGTCGCCGACCTGCCCGAAGGATCGGCGAGAGTCACCGTGGGCGGACCGCGTGACCTGTGGGAGTCCGTCGAAGCCGCCTACCGCCTGTGGCAGCGACTCAACCGCCCCCGCCGCGGGTGGTTCACGATCGAAGCCACCGCAGGCCACCAGACCGTCAGCTACACCACCTCCGCCGGTCACACCCTGCGCTGGACCCTGTAGCTGACGTCCTGAGAACTCCCGGGGCACCTCCCCAACAGTCCGAAACCAGTCCCGCCAGAGGCCCCCAGCCGTGCAGGCCGGTGAGCCGCCCGGCGTGAACGGTCGGCTGCCCTGCCAGGCGTTGTCAGGGTGCCTGGCCCGGTACCGGCTGGCCGTCTCCTGACGGGCGGACCTCGTCACCGTCACCCCGCCTGCGGGCCATGGGTGTTCCCCCTCCCGTCCCGACGCCGTGAGGAGCCATTCCATGCCGGCCCGCGGCCCCGGCCCAGCCCGCGCACGCCGTCCTCCCGGATCCGGCGGCTGCCTTCGAATCCCGGCTGGCGGCTGCCTGTCACTCGTCCTCGGCCTGTTGAGTGTTCGGCGGTCCGGTTTCGGGCGGGGCTCTATCGGCGGGGTCGCGTCCGTCCGGTTGTGTGGGTGCCTGTCGGCGGGAGCCGGGTGGCGAGGCCGTCGAGGATGCGGTCGAGGCCGTACTGGAAGCGGTCCTCGCGGACCTGTCGCGGGTCGGCGGCCTCGTTGGATTCCGGGCTGTGCTCCGCCACCCAGTCGCGCTCGGAGACTCCACTGCGGGCGATCGACGAGAGGTAGGCGGCCTCGGTGGTCGCGGTTCCGATGACGTAGGCCATGAGTGCCCCCGCGGCATGGTCCTGCTCGTCCTCGGGGAAGCCGGCCGCCTCGAACTGCGCGAGCAGGTCCGTCGTCATCCGGAGGGCGTTCGGGCCGACGTGGAGGAGTCCGACCTGGCCGAGTTCGGGGCCGATCCATGGGTGGCGCAGGACCATCTCCCGCAGGCCGGCGGCTGTGCGGGAGACCTCGGTGCGCCACGGTGAGCGGCCGGCGGCCGACGGGTCCAGCTCCGCGAACACGTCGTCCACGGCCAGCTGGATCAGTTCGTCGCGGTTGGCCACGTGCCGGTAGAGAGAGGTGGCGCCGGCCTTCAGACGGGTGCCGAGCTTGCGCATGCTGAGCGCCTCGGCGCCTTCCGTGTCCAGCAGTTCGAGTGCTGCGGCGACGATCTGTTCGCGTGTCAGCTGCTCGCGTTGCGGGCGGCGCGGGCGGGTCCACACCGAGGTGATCGGTTTGGCGTCGGCGGGCATGTCGCTCACTCCTCATCGGTCCGTGTCGGTCCGTGTCGGCCCGTCAGGGCGTCGGCCCCACCGTAGCCGACGCTGTACGCATCTTGCGTACAGCGCACCTTTCATGCGTACACTGTTCGCACAACAGGAACGCTGTACGCATCGTGAAGGGGAACTGCCATGTCGAACAGGGCGAGCTGGGACGAGCGGGGCAACTGGAGCGCGGACGGAGCGTGGGGAGCCCGTGACTCGGGCGGGCGGAAGCTGGACCTCGACCGCTGGCAGGCCCGCCTGGACCAGCTCTGCGCCGAGCATCACGTACCGGGCGCGTCCCTGGCCGTCCTCGTCGACGGGACGGTCCACGAACTGGCGAGTGGAGTCCTGCACCGGGGCACGGGCGTGGCGGCGACGACCGATTCCGTCTTCCAGATGGGCTCGATCGCCAAGATCTACACGGCGACGCTGGTCATGCGGCTCGCCGAGGAGGGCCGGATCGACCTGGACGCGCCGGTCACGGACGTGCTGCCGGAGTTCTCGGTCGCCGACCCCGAGGCGGTCGGCCTGATCACCGTCCGCCGGCTGCTCAGCCACACCAGCGGTCTGACCTGCGACTTCAACCACGACAGCGGGCGCGGCGACGACTGCCTGGCCAAGTACGTCGAGGCCGCGAAGAACGTGGCGCTCGACTGCCCGCCCGGCAGCGCCATCTCGTACAGCAGCGTCGGCTACAACGTGCTCGGCCGGATCATCGAGGTGGTGACCGGCAAGGTCTGGGACCAGGCCCTCAAGGACCTGCTCCTGACCCCGCTCGGCCTCACCCGCACCATGACGCTGCCCGAGGAGGCACTGCGCTTCCGCGCGGCGATGGGACACCTGGGCGAGCCGGGCCAGCAGCCCGACCCTGCGCCGGAGTGGGACATGATGCCGCGCTCGGCGGGCCCGTACGGCCGGGTCATCGCGAGCGCGGGCGACCTCGCGCGGTTCGCCCGGACGCACCTCGCGGGCGGCGTGGCCGAGGACGGCACGCGGGTGCTCGCGCAGGAGACGGTGCGGCTGATGCAGCGCCAGGTGGCCGAGTGCCCCGACAAGTGGACGGTCAGTTCGCACGGCTGGGGCCTCGGATGGACCCTGTACGACTGGAACGGCGTCCGGGGCTACGGCCACGACGGCGCCTCCATCGGGCAGTACGCCTACCTGCGCGTGGTGCCGTCCGCCGGCGTCGCCGTCGCGCTGCTCACCAACGGCGGTGGCGCGCGCGAGGTGTACACGGAGCTCTACCGCGAACTCCTCACCGAACTGGCCGGGGTGAGCATGCCGGAGCCCTTCGCCCCGGCGGCCGTGCCGCCCGCGGTCGACTGGACGCCGCTCGTCGGCACGTACCGGCGCGAGGGCGTGGTCATCACGGTGACCGAGAAGGACGGTGCCGGGCATGCGCTCTACGAGTTCGTCGACGGCATGAAGGACCTCTCCGATCCCCTCCGGATCGACCTGCTGCCGGTCACGGAAACGGCGTTCGCCGGTACGGGCGTGGGCGCGGCCTTCAGCACCGCCTACACCCCCGTGATCTTCTCCGCCCTCCCCGACGGCACACGCTGTGTCTACATCGGCATGCGCTGCGGCCCCAAGACGGACTGACCTGCCGCGCGGCCCCGACCGCGTGGTGTGCCGGAGCACGGCGAGCCGGTCAGCCGGCGGTTCCCCCCTCTGCCGGATGACCTCCGACGGCAGCCGTCCCGCCCGGCTGAGGGCCGCGATCGCCTGCAGGGAGGCCCACAGCACCTCGGTGAACGGGCCCAGGCGGACGCCGTCCCCCGGCTGCCTCGCTGAGGCACTCCAGCAGGGCGGCGAAGGCATCCCCTAACGGTTCCGGGGTGTCCTCCTGCGCGTACGTCAGTCCGCCGTCGAGCCGGAACGGGGCGTCGTGGACCGCCGGGTTGCCCTCCGTGAGACCGAGGCAGCCGCGGGTGAGGGAGGCGGCCCGCTCGCCTAGCCCGGAGTCCGCAGCGCGACGGCAAGCTAGGCGGCGCCTTTGAGGCCGCTCGGCGCAACGCCCAGCACGTTGAGAGCGTGGACGTGGCCCTCGAAGAACGCCTGCCGCCCGGCCGGGGCGAAAATCTGGTGCACCGCCTTGCCCGAACAGGACACGCGGAACGCGAACTGGCACAGGTCACCACCTCGCCGGCCAGCCGCACCGTCACGTCCCCGAATCGACCTCCGCCTCGGCCCCGGGCTTGTGCGGCTGCGGGACAAACCCCTCCACCACACCCCGGCCGGACCGAACCCGGATCTCCTCAGCGGCCGGCAACACAACCGCGGACCATCCGGTAGGAGATCTCGTCCGCACCCTGCTCATCCAGCAGCCGCTCAAAGAATCGCTTCACGGTGTGCCGCTGCCTGCACGGCGCATCCGGGTCCGCCCGCAGCGTCTCGTCGATCAACGGCTTGAACGGATCAAGCCGGGCCGCCCGCGGCGGCAGCTTCTTGGGCGGTCCGGCCAAGCCGACGACAACCCCTTCTGCGCGGTCAGGAACCTGACGCGTGCTTCCGCTGAAGGACACGGTTCGCCGGGCCCTGACGCGAATCTCGAAGGGTCGCCGCGTACAGCTCGGCCTTCGATTTCGGCGGCACCCGAGGCCCTGGTACAGAGCACAACCATGGCCCCGAAGCAGGCATTCACGTGCTCTCAGTACTCGGCGACATCACTCTCCCGTGGGAGAGGGCGCCCTCGTCGCTGAGCAACAGGCGCTCTCGTGGCTCACCGACAAAGCCAGCAGGGCAGGCGGAGTACCTCGACTACTCCCGTAAGATCCGCAACGGCATGGCGCACGGCCAGACCACGCAGCGGTGATGCCGCCGGCCATGGCGATCCCGACGGTGACGACCTCGTTCACGATCGTCTCCGAACTCTGCGCCGCACCTGCCTGACGATCACGGGTCGGTAGCTACACTCAGCCGCGGGTCACACCATCGGCTTTCGCCACACCTCTACCAGGTGACGGGGACCTCCATCCGGCCCCCGCGCCACCTGCGTGATGAGGCTTGTCATGACGGACACCAGCAGCGCCCCGCAGCCCGAGCCGGAGCCGCGCCTGACCTGCCCAAGGGGTGCTGAACGCCCGTCGGGCGGCCCGGAATCCAGTGCCGTGAACGGTGCCGGAAACGGTTCCGACGTCGTGCCCATCGGCGCAGCCCACACCGCCCGCCAGGGGGCCTCCGGCATGCTGACACCTCTCTCCCTTCCTCTGAGACACCGGAGAAGGGGAAGAAGTCCATTCCGACCGTGAAGGTGCGGGCTGATGCGCTGCGGATGCCGGTATGCGTGCGGACCGCCACGGCGCGGCAGATGGCCGAGGTGATCACGAAGGATAAGTCGGACGGCCAGTCGTACGTGCGCAGGGCGATGAGGAAGCTGGCGGAGCGGGGGCCGGCGGAGACGAACGGCAAGGTGGGCAAGCACCAGATCTGGAACCTCACCGTGGCGGGACAGAAGTCTCTGGCCGACGGCAACGAACGGCCTCCCAGACCGAAAGCCGGCACCGGAGCCAAGGCCGTTCGCGCCGGGTACGGTCCGCACGGCGTCGCGGTGACGGACATGATCCTGGCCTACGGTGGCCGCGAGCACATGACCGACTGGCAGGTGGAGGTCAGCCACGCCGTCAAGGAGACCGGTCTGAGCTTCAACACCGACGCCGTCCTCGCGTGGCCGACCGGGACCAGCGAGGTGCGCCTCTTCGAGCTCGACAACGGCACCATGTCCCAGGCCCGCCTTGCCAAGGAGGTCTGGGACTACGAGCGCTACGCCGGGCACCGCGTCTGGGAAGGAGCCCGCGGCACGATCGGCGGAGATTCCCGTTCCGGCAGCGTCACCGCTACACCCGCTCCCAGACCTTCCCGCGGCGGCACGTCGTCCTGACGGGCAAGGAGCAGCACCTGCTCGACAACCGCCTCCAGGCGCTCGCCGACGACGTGAGGGGCATCGCGTTCGCGGTGTGGGTGAACTCGCTGCCCCGGCTCCGGCGCGGCGAGCCCTGGTACGAGACCGGCGTCGACGACCCGTACCGGCGCCGCGAGCGCTACCCCGAACCGGCGTGTCGCTGACAGGGGCGGGCAATCCGCCCCGCAACGGTGGCCTGCCCAAGAACTGGTGGCCCGGCTACGCCATGGCGGCGGCCAATGACGGCCACCGGCCCGCCCTCCGGGCCGTCCACGACGCCACCGACGACACCACCGCCCACCGGGCGGAGCTGCCGGTCCGCCTCAAGGACCGGTTCCGGGGACTGGTCCGAGAACCTCCGCCGCCGACAGCTCTGAGCCCGGATCACTCACCGATGTCCTGGGCCCGCAAGGGGTACAAGTACATGTACCGGTATGGCGCGTGAGCGGGTGCGGTGGCCGTCCGTGGTGGACCGGCGCGGGAGATCGTGAAGGTGCTGCATCGGCGCCGGGGCCGCCGCGTCGTCCCCCGAACTGCTCCAGGTGTGGCCCTGACGAGCCGCGCGGTTCAGCCGAGCATGCTCACCCAACGCCGGACCGTCCAGTCATAGTGGCCGACTGTGCCAGGGCGGATGGATGTGAACGCCACCCACTCGCCGTCATCTTCCCCATTGCCGTCGCCGACCGGGTCGTCAAAGGGACCCGGAGCCCAGGAGACAAGGATCCGGCCCTCCTCCACCTCGGCCACCCAGCCGAGGAACTCCCTGCCGTCCCGGAACGAGAAGCCGACTTTGTCGGATCTCGCCACACAGCGGATGAAGTAGCTGCGCAACGCCAGGAGTTCGGACACCGGCCCAGCATACTTTGGGGTTTCCCCTCAGTGCCTGACGCTGTCGGTGATCCTGCAGTCAGGAGCTGTCCATCACGGCAAGTGCGTTGACCAGGTGCTTCGTTTCCTCTGGTCAGGCGGGCGGCGTGCTGTTGGGTCGCCTGGCGAGGAGTCGCCGTCGGCCTGGTGACCGTCGAGTGAACGCGTCGAACGTGTGCTGTGATGCCTGTGTGGCTGTGGTGGTTGGTGGGCCGACGGGCGCTCACTCGTTCATGGCGCCCGCCCCGAGATTCACGGATCGGGCCGTTGGCGCGGGTGGCACGGTGAGGGCTCGCTACTTCGGAGGCCCGAGATGCGCGTTCGCTCCCGTACCGGCTGCGGGTTCCCGAACTGACGGTGCGGGTGGTTCGGGCGTGCAATCCGCACGGCACCACGGCCATGGCCATCCGCGATCACCTCAATGGTCTGTGGAGCGACGAGGACTTCGAGGAGTCGTACTGGAGCTGTCCGACTCGCCCTCGTGCTGGAGAGGATCCGGGCCGTCGGTCTGGTCCGCGAGCGCGGCTGGCAGCGCACCGACTCCACCCACGTCCTGGCCACGGACCGCGACCTGACCCGCCTGGCGCTCGTCACGCAGGCCATGTGTCAACGGCCTCTCGTCGCGCCCCGCTGGCGGCCTTGAGACATCCCCGCAGGTGGACGGCATGATCGGAGACCGCCGTCAGCCATGCGCGCCGCGCTGGAGAAACTCGCCCGCCGAGCGCCGCACGAACTGGTCGGCCCGGTGAACGAGGACTGCGGCAAGCGCTACGGCCGAGCGGCCCGGCTCGCGAAGAACCCGTCCAGGCCGAGGACCCGGATCAAGGAGACCGGTGAGGACGCCCGCCTCCTCCCGCGCTACGTCCACCGCTACCTGCCCGCCCTCCGCGACGGCGAGCAGGTCCAGTCCCTGCGGCAGATCTTCGTGCAGAAATGCGTCCTCGACGCGACGGACCGGCCGAAGCGGCGCGAACCCGAGGACTCCGGCCTGCCACCCTCGGCCCTCGCCATCGTCTCGCCCTGCGACACCAGCGCCCGCGACGCACACCGCGGTGAGACCCGCTGGAAGGGATACCTCGCCCACGCCACCGAGACCTGTGACCCGGACACGCCCAGCGTGATCACCGACGTCACCACCACCAAGGCACCCGTCCACGACCGCGCGGCTTCCTCGCGCAGGCCCTCCACCCGCACCCGGGCAGCGGCCTCCCGTTCCTCCAACATTCCCAGCACCGACGCCACCGCGACCCCTCGGTCATGAAGCGGACACAAGACGCCGCATGCCTCCCTCACTCTCAGCGACACCATGACTGACCAGCAGAAATCAACGGATCATGTTCGGTTGGGATACGGCTTCTGAACCCTGGTACCTCCTGAACATCCCCCACTGCACGCCGCTTGAGCGCGGCTTCTCGTCCGGGCGAGCAGGTCGCATTCCACTCCGGCTTCCCCGCCGACCGGTGGGTCCGCTTCCGCTCGGCCCGGGAGTGCGGGCCTCAACACCTGAGGACGCTATTGGTCCTGAACGTCATCTTGGCTGTGATGGAGACTGTGATAGTGCCGGCATCGTTCATCGCGTCATCGTCGCGCCCCGGCTCCCTCCCCGCTCGCGGGCGCGGCGCAGGCATCCGAGCGTCTCCTCCAGCTCGCCCAGTTCGATCCAGACGCAGGCGGCGTTGTAGAAGATCGCCGGGTTCTCCGGGCCGTGGGGCAAGGAGGCCCGCAGATAGCGCCGGGCGCGCTCCGGCTGCACGGGCAGGTGGTTGTTGTCCGTCTGGACGGCCCACAGAGCCTCCTGGTAGATCACCGGCGTCATCCGGTCGGCGGGGGCTTCGATGACGGCGTCATAGATGGTGAGCGCCTGGGCGAAGTTCCGGTGATGGTAGGCCAGTTCGCAGGCGTACCGGGCCAGTTCCGGGATCCCGTCCGGCGTCTCTCCCATGGCGGCGAGGGCCGACGGCAACCGGTCGGGCGCGTACTCCACGACCGCCCGGATCAGAAACGCCACGGTCGGTCTTGTCGCCCACGCGCTCAGACCGGACATCGGCACGGTGGCGAGGGCCGCCGCCACCTGGTCCGGCGCGTACTCCTGGGCAGTCTTGACCAAGTACACGGCGGGCCGCGGTCGTTCCCAGTCCCGGACCCGCTCGAGTGCCTCATCGAACCGCCCCTGTCTCACCAGTGCGAACAGAACATACGCGCGGGCCATGTCCTGCTCGGGGTCGAGCGCGATCGCGCGCTCGGCCAGGCGGATGGCGGTGCCGGCCTCGTCGGGACTGGCGGGGTCATGTTCCCCGACGATCTCGATCAGCATGGCCGCGATCTCCTCAGCGTTCCAGACGGTCCAGACAGTCCGGCTCTCGGTCCAGGCCGACACGGCCGCCTCACCCTCGGCGCGGAAGACGTCGTGCAGCGGGTTGCCCGCAAGGATCAAGCAGTGGCCGGTGTCGCCGAGGAGGGCGCCGTACTTCTGGCCCATCCCCGCGCTCCGGAAGCGTACGTGTACCAGAGGCAGGATCTCGTGGAGCGAGCGGACGATCCAGAGCAGATGGTGGACCGTCGCCCCGTACGATCCGGGGAACGCCCAGCGGTCGATCCAGAAGCCTGCGGAGCGGTGAACCGGGTCGTACGAGAGGCCCTCGTGGCGGAACTCCCCGTACGACGCGATCCACAGCCTCTTGAACGCCCGCAGTACCTGCTCCTCACCGGCGAGGCGTGTACCACCGAGCTTGACGGCGATCCCGAAGTCGTACCAGTCGAGCTCCTCGATGACTTCCGGGTAGCCTTCGACCGCGAACGGGGAGTCGCCCTCCACCGGCCGCCAGGCCGGAAGGAGTGAGCCCGCCCCGTCGGATCGGCTGACCCGTTCGGCGGAAGCCGCGCCACCTGCCGCGGAGTCCTGGCCGACGACCGCGGGAAGACTCTCCGGGAAGTAGACGGACCGTATCTCGGGGCTCAGGCCGTACGGGGCCTGGAGGAACCAGGCGGTACTGACCGCGAACCGTTCTCCGAGGGCCGTGAGTATCCGGTGCTGCGTGTCGGCGTGATCCGCCCCGGGGGGTCGCCAGGGCAGCCCGACCACCTCCGCGGACTCCTCCGGGTGGACCGTCCCGTCGGAGCCGGGGCCCGGCAGGGGATCGACGATGCCCGCGGCGACCAGGGCGTCGCACAACGCGCGGAGCGTGCCCGCGTCCAGAGGCTCTGCGAAGCGGAGCACCATGAGGCCGGCGGGGTCGGCACTCTCCTGCGCGGTGAAGTTGTTGATCTGCACCAGTCGGTCCTCGGGTCGGTGGATCTCGGGGCTGCCCACGCCTGGGTGCGCCTGCACGGCGACAAGGCAGCGGCCCGTGGGTCGGGTGCACCGAACCCTAGGCAAGGGCACTGACAGTCCGTCCGCGATCACGGCGGAACCTTCGCCTCCACCCCGTCGACCCGCCTACACTCCCCGGAGGCCGAAGCCACGAAGCCGCCGAAAACAGATGACCGACAGCCTCCGGCCCGGTCATCCTGACCTCATGGGAACCAGAGCCAACATCATCGTGGTCCGCGAGAACGGCACACACGAGCTGTACCGGACCGGCTGGGCGGCCGGAATCGACCTCGACCTGCTGGAAGGGCCGACGCCCCTTCTCGCCCTGCTTCCCGGACTCCGCCAGGACGGCTGGTGGCTGGACGACACCATGGCCCAGGGCGGAGTACTGCTCGACCTCGGCCGGAAGGTACTCCTGTTCTTCGCCTGGGAGGGCCCCAGCACCGAACTCCGCCACCGCGCCGCCATGTTCGAGCTGATCCGAGCCGCGTGGCCGGGCTGGGAGGTCCGCTGGCTGTACGACGGCCCGGCCGAACTGCGGGAGTACGTCGGGCTGGACCAGGAGTACGTCCGCTGCCGCGATGCGGACCTCTCCCTGGCCCCGTTCCTCGCCCCCGACGACGAGGACTTGGCCGGTCCCGACCCAGGTGGTGTGGTGATCACGGTCAGCACCGGCCGCTGCCATGTCGCCTCCGACGCATTCGACCACCCGGTCCGTGAGGGCGCCGCCCTGCTCGACCGCCTGGCAGACGCCCCCGGGCACGGACGCTGCCACCTGCACGTCAACGCCGGCATCCACCTCGACCCGGAACGCCGCCACCTGGGCTGGTGGTCCCTCCACTCCACGCCAGGGTCCTACCAGGTACCGGAGCTGTGGCCGGGCTGGACGGTGGAGTTCTGGCAGGACGCATGGGAACGGCACGTCAGAGCCTGCGACCGCTTCTCTCCGGCGGCCTTCGACGCCGGAGCGGAAGCCGAAGCCGCGGTGCTCGCCGAGGCCGGGGAACGCCGTGCCTTCCGGGCCCACAACCGCGCCCAGGTCACCCGTCCACGGTCCGTACCGGCTCGCTCCGGGGCGGGAGGACCACAGCCGGGCTGATCACGGACGACCGTCCGGCATCGCATGTCCAGGCCCAGTGGCAGGCTTTCCCTCCCCTGACGCCGAGCGCGGGGCGGGGGATCTCCGCCCCGTCGGCCCCGCAGGGGGACGGCACCGCAACGGAGCCGGTGCGTGGGGGTACACCCCTCAGCCGGTCCCGCTCCCGGACTTCCCCGGCGGGCCCGCGGCGCCGGCCGGCTGGGGACGGCTCACCAACGGCGGCCCGACGCCCAGCAACCTCCAGCCCACACCGTCACCGTCCTCCCCGTCTCCGCGTGCCGGGCGCGTCGGCCGAGTCAGGCCGTACACCGCGGGGCGAGGGCACTGGTGTGGCGGACCACCCGGATGCCGGTCCGGTACGCCTCCCCGCGGCCCGGTCATGGCACCAGCGGTGGAGGCGTTCCAGGACCGGGCTGGCCGGTGGTCATCCGGCAGCGGGCCCGGCGGGCGCCTCCGCACCGCGTCTTCGGCAACCGGCGCCACACCGACAGCAATTGCATCAGCCAGGACCAGTCACCCCTGCGCCAGGACCGTCGACTCGCCCTTCTCCGGCGAACCCCCGACGATGGTTCTCCGCCCCTACGGGCCCCGGTCACACAGCCGCACTCGCAACACCACCTTCATGGTCCGCGTCACCGCGTAGCTCCCCTCCGGCCGCCGGTGCGGACATTCGAAGTGTGCGGGCCTGTCATGGTGTCAGTGGGCGGCGCTATCGTGCGAGGCACCCGACGGCTTCCAGGCCGGTTGTCGGCGGATGCCGGTCGAGCCCGCCGTTGTTGGACTGAGGAGGATGTGATGGGCGCTCGTTCGTTCATGCTGGCGACACGGATACCGATGTCACGCGACAGCTTCGACGAGTGGCTGCGCACGCCCTTGCCGGGCCTCGACATCATCGAGAACCCGTCCGCGATGTACCGGGGATGGGCCATCGACGGCGCCGCCCCGGACTGGCACCTGACGGGGACCGCCGCCCACCACCAGCAGGCGGTAGCAGGGATCCTCGCTGACCGGAACAAGACACCCTTGCAGCTGCTTGCCTCCCGGGCCGCCCAGGGCTTCACCCTCCTCCGCCACCGTGACGAGGCTATGGAGGTATACCTGTACGACTACCACGGCGAGGAGACCAGCACCCAGACCGATCTGCTGATGCTGGCCGGCGCAGGCCACTTCGCGCTTCCCGGAACCGAGGCACCGGTCATGTACTGGGGCGGCGACATCTTCCCCGGCCTCCCCATGCCCGGCGACAAGCCCCTGGCGATCATGCTCGTCACTCACACCCGAGCCCGCTTCGTCGACACCTACCCACTCGACACCCTGATCGCGAACCTGACACCCATCGAGACCGATTTCCTCACCGCAACCACCTACGACGAAGGCGAAGCCCCGGCCCGCGCCTCCGATGACCTGCTCGACCCCGTGCTCCGCGCCCGCCCGGTCGCCGGACAGTGAGCCTGCGCCGACCTGAAGCCGCAGATCAAAGCACGCAGCGTGCCAGCGCCGGTGCCGTCCTGCGCATGCAGTCACCGCGTGCCCGGTGGTCCAGGCGGTGATCTTGATCGAGGCGGGGCCCAGGAAGCGGCGGAAGTCGCGGTCGGCCCACCGCTGCCGTACCGCCTCCCGGTCCGTCGGTACGGGCGCGAGGGTGTCGAGGGCGTTCTTCAGGGTCCGTCCTCCAGGTGTCCGGCAGCGCGATGTCCCGTTCGAGGACCACGGTGGGGGCCGTGATGTACTCGGTGAGTTCGGCCCGTTGGGCGTGGCCGTCGGCGCGCCGCATCCGCACCTCGTCTGAGTGCTCGTCAGGTGGTGTGAACACCGCCACCGCGGTGTCTGTGTTCGCTGGTGTGTTCATGTCCGTGCTCCGGGAGCTGCGGGCTCGGCGTCCGGGGCCGGGCGGCGGGCCTGGACGAGGGTGCAGGACACAGGGTCGTCCTCGTCCGGTGCGGACAGGACGACGACGGCGTCGGTGACGAGACCGTGTTCGGCGAGCAGTGCCTGCCACCGGTCCGGGGTCAGGGCCCACATGGGCACCATGAGTTCACCGCCGCCCGCCAGCGGGAGAGTCTGTGGCCGGGCCTGCACCGTGTCCGACGGCATGGTTCCGGCGGAGTTCGTGTGCAGGACGGAGAACACCAGCCGCCCGCCCCGGCGCAGTGCCATCGCGAGGGCGGGCAGCAGCCGGTACGGGTCGATGTAGGACAGGGCATGGACGGCGTAGACCAGGTCGTAGGGCTTGGCCGTCCCGCTCAGGTGGGTGACGGCGTCGGCGTGGATCAGCCGCAGACCGGGCGTTTCCCTGTAGCGGGCGATGGCCCGCTCATGCTGGGTCGGGGAGGCTTCGACGGCGTCGACCCGGGCGCCGAGGCGCGCGAGGCGGGCCGCGTGCCGACCGGTCCCGGAGCCGAGGTCGAGTACCCTCAGCCCGGACACATCCCCCAGCACCTCCGCACCGGGACCGCCCGCCCCGTAGCCCCAGCGGATGTCGTCCACGTCCTCGACCAGGGTGCCGCGCCGGAGGTGATGTGCCCCGTAGGCCGTCCAGATCTCGCGGACGGCGAGCTCCGGCTCCAGCCCGGCCGGTCCGGGGGCCGGGTGCTCCGGTGACGGTGTGGCGGGAAGGGCGGCGTGGCGGCGGACCAGGTCGAGCGTCGTGGGGCTCATGCGCAGCCGGTTCATGGCGTCCGGGGTGAACCATCGCAGCGTCACGCCGTCGGTCGGAGACAGCGTGTCGGGGTGTTTCTCCCAGCGTCCGGTGAAGGTCTGGAAGGGCACGGTGACACCGTCGGTCCCAGTGGTGTACTCGACGGCGAGCGGCTCAAGGCGGCCGAGTTCGAGACCGGCTTTCTCTCGCAGCTCCCTGCGGACGGTGTCCTCCAGGGTCCGGTCGCCGGGTTCACGTCCGCCGCCAAGGAGTGACCAGGCTCCCGGTTCCCGGATGCCGGGGATGTCGTCGCGTAGACGCATCAGGTACTCGCCCCGGCCGTTGTGGATCAGCGCGGAGGCGTTCGCCGGTGGCAGCTCCTGGCTCATGAGCGCACCGCCGGGAGAAGAAGGTGAATGACGATCAGTGGCCCTGTCCACGGGGGCGGCTTGGGTTTGCGCGGGTGCCGGGTGGGTGGCGTGTCGGCCCGGCCACTGGAACACCAGGCGGCAGCGGGGCTTGTCCAGGACGTCACCTGCGGGAAGTTCGTGGTCGGGGGTGCCGGCGGGGTGGACGGTCAGGCCGGGGTCTTCGGCCCGGCCCCTGACGTCCCGGTCCCACGCCCGCACCGCCCCGGCGAGGTGCTCGGCGAGCTGCGGGCCCCGGTCGCCGAAGGCGTGAACGACCCACTCCCACAGCTTCTCGGCCGGGGTGTCGCCGTCGCGGATCTGCTCGTAGGTGAGGTAGGCCAGGGAACCACGGTCGGTGACGGCGGGCGCG
Organism: Streptomyces sp. NPDC048290; assembly: GCF_040652095.1. NCBI lineage: Bacteria > Bacillati > Actinomycetota > Actinomycetes > Kitasatosporales > Streptomycetaceae > Streptomyces > Streptomyces sp. NPDC048290. The sequence continues at coordinate 76,792 of NZ_JBEZLM010000025.1, read as the reverse complement.
GTGTCCCCCGGGGCGGGCCGGACGGCACCGGTGTCCCGGTCGCGGTCCACCGCCAGCCGGCAGAACCCCGTCACCGTGGTGGCCGTGTAGAGGTGGAGTGAGCCGAAGTAGAACCCGGACCCCATGGTCACTCCCGTGGGCATCTCGTGCCTCCGGTCGCGCAGCGCCGCCTCCAGCCCGCCGGTGCCGTCGGCCGGGCCGTCTTCGAACCGGAGCCGGAGCGCGCCGCCGAGCAGATCCACGACCGTGGCGCGGCTGGCGTGCGCGCCTTGGGCCCGGACGAACCCGCAGTGGGTGAACTTGACGGCGTGCAGTACGTCCCCGCGCCGCTGGAAGGCGATGGCGCGGGTGTAACCGTGGATCTCCAGGGGCACGACGAGACGGCCGCCGTCGGCGAGCTGCTCCCGCCACGCGGGGGCGATGTCCCGCACGTTGTAGGTGACCATGCCCCCGTCGAAGCCGCCCCGGGGCACCAGCGACGCGGGCGCGCCGTCGGCGGCGTCTCCCTGGAACAGGGTCACGCGTCCGCTGCCGGCCTCCGCCGTGAAGCGACGGGACCGCTGGACGACGTACGGGTCGATGTCTCCGGTCACGACCCGCCCCGCCGGCCCGGTGACTGCTGCGAGGAGTTCGGCGTTGTAGCCGCCGGACCCCGCCTCGAACACCACCGCCCCCGGCCGCAGCCGGAGGCTCTCGATCATGTCGGCCTGGAGCCAGGGCGCGGACACTGAGCTGGTCGCCCGCCCGGTGGCGTTCCTCCGGGTGACGGGGGCATGGCCGTCGTCGTACGCGGTGCGCAGATCCTGCTCGGGGACGTATCGGTGGCGGGGGACGGTGCGCAGCGCGCGCCGTACCGGCTCGGAGGGGGCCCAGCCGCCGTCGGCCACGGCGTCCGCCATCGCGTGCCGCAGCCGCACAGCCTCCACGGGTTCCCCGGGCACGGGCGGTTGAACGGCGGCCAGCGGGTAGGCGTGCACCGGGGGCAGACCGGGGATGATCCCGGGCCAGACGCTGTCGAGAGCGTGCGCGGCCGGCGTGAACACCGGCCCGATGCGGGCCAGGGTGTGCAGGGTGTGCCACTCCCACCGCGCGAACAGGTCCGGTTCCCGGTTGGTGAGGGTTCCGGACCAGGCAGTCACGCGGACGACGGCCGTCAGCCGCGGCACCCCCGCGGCGTCGTCGACCAGCATCGCCACCACGACCGCGCCGGCCGGTTCGGCGAACAGACCGGTCTCCTCCGCGAGCTCCCGCACCGCCGCGGCGGCGAGTTCCTCGCTGCCGCGGCTCTTGCCGCCCGGCAACTCCCACAAAGCGTGGGCCGACCGTCCGAGCAGCACCCGCCCGGCCCTGTCGGTGACGACGGCCAGCGCCGCCTCGATCAGGGCGTGCCCGGCCGGGGTGCCCTTCTCCGCCGCCCGGGTGTCCGGCGGGCACGGGCCGCGCAGGACCAGCATGGCGAGCCCGTCCGCGTCCAGCCGCTCGGACTTCTCCCAGCCCCCGGTCAGCACGGTGATCTCGTCCTCGTCGAGCGCGATGTCGCGCCGGTCCTTCGGCACACCCTTGGCGGTGGGGGTGATGACCACCAGCGCGCCCCCGGGCCGGAGCCGTTCCCCGAGCGCGTGGAGCACGCTCGTCCGGCAGGTGAGGAACGGGTACACCAGGCGCAGGGTGATCAGGTCGTACCCCGCCGGATCGAGTCCGGACGGGTCGCCGTTCTCGATGTCCAGCACGAGCCGGCGCACCTGTCCATTGCCGGGGTGCTCGTCCCGGGCACGCGCGTGCGCGCTGTCGGCGTAGTCGACGGCGTCCACCAGATAGCCGACGGCGGCGAGATGAGCGGCCAGCTCACCCGTGCCGGCGCCGACATCCAGCGCACGGCCGCCCCCGTCCGGCGCGGGAACGTGCTCCGCGAGCAGCGCCCGCTCACCCTCCCCGAGCCGCCGGAAGCCCTCCCCCCGGGCGAAATGGTCCTCCCACTCGGTCCGTGTCACATAGCTCATGGCGCTCCTTGTCCGGTGTCGGTGCGGCGGTGCAGATGGTGGGGCCGGTGCGGTGCTGTGCCGGGGTCTGGGGCCCGCGTCCGGTGAGTTCGGGCTCGTGGTGACGGGCACCCGGCGGCCCCGGGGCGGCTGTGCGGAACGTGGCTCCTGCCGCGCCACGCGTGGTGCGGTACCCCGGGACAACGATCCTGCCGACCGGATCGAGCACAGGTCTTTGAGTCGGAACGGAAACCGCATGAAAGAGCGAAATCCGAAAGGTGTGGCGGCCACCGAGCCGCACCAGCTCCGGGGGGATCCCCGAATGGCCGATGGCCGGATCGCCGGGGCCGGAGGGGAGTTGTGGGCCGGTCTCTCCCGGGGTGCGCGGAGGGAGTCATGGGCGCCCTCGTTGGTGCCAGAGGGGGTGGATCGCGCCCAGGCTGTTTTCGGCGCCGGAGGAGAGTTTTCCTTCCCTGTGCTTCTTGCACTGCTGGTAGTACCAGTTGCCCAGGGGGCCGGAGGGCACGCTGAAGTGCCCGTGACAGGCGTAGAAGCGGGCCAGCTCGGTGCGGCGGGCGTCCCAGCGTTCCCGGGCCGGGTCCCAGGGGAAACCGATCTTGTCCAGCAGGTCTGTGAACTCGGCGGGGAGCGTGCCGGCCTTGTGGCTGGTGCGCTGGGTGGCTTTCCACGAGCGCACGTCCACGTCTTCGGGGGTTCTGAGGCCGGCGGGGACATTCCAGTGGCCGTGCTCGGTGTGGAAGTTCTTGAGCATGTTGTAGGCGGAGAGCCACAGGGCGCGGCGCCGGTCGGTGAAGTCGATCCCGATGGTCTTCATCAGCGCGAGCTGCCACGGATCGAGGCGGCCGTTGCGGTGGGAGACGTACTGGCTTTCCAGCCATACGGCCTCCGGCATGTCACCGGGCAGACGCAGGACGCTCGTGCGGCGGTCGTGGACGGCCTTCAGCTGGTGGAAGCGGCGCATCCACCGGTCCTGCCGCGCGTCCCAGGGGAAGCCGATCCGGTCGAGCAGGGTCCGGCGCTCCGGGTGGAGCCTGCCCTGCCGCTGGAGGGTTCGCTGCGCCGTGCACCAGTTCAGGGCGATGACGCCGTGCGAGGTGGTGAAGTCCGGATCGAAGACGAAGTGGCCCTGCTCCGCGGCACGGTGCTTCACCTCGGTACAGGTCGTCGTCCAGGACTCGCCGAACTGGTCCCAGACCATGCCGGCCTCCACCAGACGTCCGGCGCGCTCCTGTATCAGATCACCGGCGTTGTGGGCGACCCGCTGCTTGGTCCACCAGGAACCGAGGCGCAGGCCGGTGGGCGTCACCCAGTCGGACGGGATGTCGGTGTGCCCGAACTCCTCACGGAAGGCGAGCGCCGCGCCGTAGAACTCGTCCCAGGTGTTCGTGGCGCAGCGGATGGTCCGCACGGTGATGGCGTCCGCGAATCCGGGCGGGACGGGGATCCCGGTGACCTCCAGCCACTGCGGCAACGTCAGCAGTGTGTCGCTGGAGTCCGCGTCCGGGTTGTTCGCGGCAGGCCGGGCGCCGAGGTCCTGACGCATCCGGGACAGACGGTGCGCGAGGCCGTCGTCATGAGCGCCCAGGGCCCGCACCACCTGCCACACCGGCGCGAAGCGTGAGGTGCTGAGGGCGGCTTCGGGGTCCTCGCCGGGTTTGAGGAGCACGGGCACGATCACGGACGCGGTCTTGGGTTTGGACCTGTCTCCCCGGCGCAGGGCACGGCCCACGGCCTGGATGCAGTCGATGGCCGATCCGCGGTTGTCGACGAAGGCCACGCAGTCCACGGCCGGCACGTCGATGCCCTCCCCCAGGACGCGCGCGTTGCTGATCACGACGAGCGAGTCGTCCTCGGCCCGGAGCCGGGAGAGGGTGTTCTTGCGGTGGGCGAGGGACTCGGAGCCGTGGACGTGTCCGACCACGAGCCGGGCGGGCCGCTCCCCCGCCGGCAGGTGCGCGGCGGCATGGGCAAGCGTGCCGGAGAACAGGCGGGCCGCGCTCACCCTGTTGTGGAACGTGATCATCCGGCGCAGCCCGTAGGTGCGAGCGGCCCGCAGCACCGCTATCTGCGTGGCCAGCACCGACGGCGGCACAACGGACGGGCCGACCTGGTAGAAACCGTCCGCCGCCTCGGCCGCGGCCCGCACCTCCTCGTCGGTGACGACCGGGACGATGATGCGGTAGCCGGCCAGCAGCCCCAGTTCCGTCGCACGGGCGAACCCCAGACGATAGGCGACCTCACCGAACACCTTCGGATCGTCCATGCTGACACTGTCCCCGCCCCCGGCCACGATGCGTGGCGTGGCGGTCATGTACTGGCGCAGCGCGGCCGGGATGAACGCATTGCTGTGGACGATCGCGGACGCCTTGCCCGCGCTCCCGGCACTGCGGTGCGCCTCGTCCAGGATGATCAGGTCCCACATCGGCAGCCCGTGCTCCGCGTGGGCCTGCGCGACACAGCCCAGGCTCGCATAGGTGACCGCGACAGTGACCCGGCCCGGCCCGGCGGTCAGCCTCGCCAGCTCCTCGGCACCGGTGGTCACCGCCGCCCGCCGCCCGGCCGGATGCGGCTGTTCCCGCAGAACGTCCTTGTCCGAACAGACCGCCACGACACGCCCCAGGCGCGGCTCCCCGAGGACGGCACACCATTCCCGCAGCGTCTGCGTGACCAGCTCCAGGAACGGCACGACCACCAGAACTCTCGCCGCCTCTGACCGCCCGGTCAGCGCGTCCACACTGGCGGCGGCGATCCGGGTCTTGCCCGTCCCGCAGGCCAGGACGGCGGTGGCACGCTCGGCCGTGGCGAACGCGGCGGTGAGCGCTTCCACGGCTTCTTGCTGGTGCGGCCACAAAGCGGCGCGCGGTGTCTCGGACAACACAATCCTTACGAGGCAAAGACGCATGGACAGGGAAGGGGGAAGAGCGGGCGGCGCGGCGATTCCCCGACCGTCTGGCTGATCAGACCGGTCAACGGGGCCACGACCAGGGTCCGCGTGCCGCCTGTGCCCGGCCGGCCGGCGACGGCAGCGCCGACCCGCGTCGTGCCCGTGCCGCAGGCCGTGACCGCGGTGGTGCGCCGGACGCCGGACAGTGCCCTGACGATGTCGTCGACCGCGGCGCTCCGGTGAGGCCACAGGCCCGCACCCGCCTGTGTCAGCACCTGCGGCATCCCGGCCTTCCACACCCGCGCCAGGTACCGATCCGGCGGAGCAGGCACCGGAGCCCGGCCGGCAGGCGGCGCCGCCTCCTCCTGGGCTGCGGTATCGACGCACCACGGCAACTCACCACTGGACAAACCAACGCCCCACTGGACTCGACCGGACTTGACCGGACTTGACTCGGACGGGCGGCTGGGTACCCGGCCGGGCAGGGGCTCGCCGCCTCCCGCCCGCAGCGGAGGCACCTCAACTGCCCTGCTCCACCAGGGGATGGGTGGTGCTGAGGACGCGGTCGACGGCGTCGAGGTCGAAGTGGGCGAGGGTCAGCGCGTGGTCGCTCCAGTGCGCGATGTCGGCGGTGTCGACGACCTCGAACTTCAGCAGGGCGTGGCTGAGGTCGGGGGTGCTGGTGATCCAGTCGACGCGCTGGGGCGGTCCCTGGTCGGTGCGACGGAGGCTGGCTGTCGCCTTCAGCGCGTCCGGCTGGCCCAGTTCGGTGGCCGCGTGGTGGCCGAGGTCGGTGAAGACGGGACGCCCGCAGGGGGCGGGCGCAGTGAGGATCTCGCTGGGCCGGGTGTCGCAGACACGCTGTCCCGCGCGTTCGAGGGTGCGGTGCCAGTAGTGGGCGGGGTCGTCGACCGTGCTCCAGTCGAGGGGGGTGGTGGTCTCCTCGTCCGTGCGGTGGGGGTAGCTGTTGGCGTCCAGACCGATCAGTGCGGTGCGTCCCCTCTCACCGAGAGTGGTCAGGCGCCGTGCCTCGGTGGCGCGCAGGCCGGCGCAGAAGTGGGTGAGGTGGGCGGAGGCGAGGTGCAGGATTCCCGGCAGTCCCCTGCGGCGGACCCGCACATGGGCGATGGGTTTCCAGGGCAGGTCGTGGTGGGAGGGCCTGACGGTCTCGAACAATTGCGGGTCGGTCATGACGCCGGTGGCGTACTTGCTGCGGCCCTCGGCCGTGCGGGCCATGAAGCCGTGCAGCCCCAGTGCGTTGGCCTCGGTCCACAGGTCTGTCTCGTCGCCGGGTGCCCGCGTCAGGAGTTCCTGCCGCAGGACGATGTGCGGCCTGTAGTGGGCGAGGACCTCGCGGTGCGAGGCGTAGCGGCCGGGGCCTGGGCGTGGGAGGCGGCCGTTTCGCTCGGCGTTCCAGGAGGCGACGGTCAAGGTGCTGGCGGTCATGGTCCCTGCCTCTCTTGCGGGATGGGTTTCGGTTCGGGCCCGGCTGCAGTTCCCTGCCGGGGAAGGCACGGTTCCGGCAGCTTGGTGGGGTGCTGGGCCGGGGCCGGGGCCGGGGTTCGGTTGCGGACAGCGGGGTGGCGGCGTCAGTGCGGGAAGGGGTGCGCGGCGGTGACGGACCTGAAGTCGGGTCCGTCGTGGTAGGCGAGGAACGCGGTCGGTGGTGGTGTGCCGGTCACAGCGGGCTCTGCCTGGCGGGTGCGGTAGCCGTGGGAGCGGACCGCGGCCGCGGCCGAGCCCAGTGCCTCATGCGTGGGGGAGCCGGGGGCCGGGGTCACGGTGACGCAGGCCGCGTAGCGGGCGGACGGCGGCCACAGGCAGGTCGCCAGGTCCCGGACGGTGACATCGGCGACGTGCGGGAGGGCACTCAGGTTTATGCGGGTCTGGAGCCGCGAATGGGGCGTGTTCTCCGGCCAGCCGAAGGTGCTGCGGGGCGGCGGGACGTGCGCCCAGGCGCCGGGCGGTCGCCGTGGCGGCTGCCGGCCGGGCCTCGTCCTGTACACCAGCAGCTCGGCGTGCCGGTCCGTGGCCGGGTCGGGGCGCCGTCCCGCATGTTCGACGGTGTAGCCGAGAGAGCGCAGGCCGGCTGTGACGGCGTCCAGCCGCGCCGCCCAGTGGGCGCCCCTCTGTGGCGGGGGTGTCTGCCGGCATGGCCACCACTGGAGGACCACGCACAGGGCGGCGCCGCGCGGCCAGGCGCAGACGGGCGCGTGCTGGGCCCGGCACCAGCCGTCGCCGGGGGCGATAGCCCGGCGCCAGACGGTCTGGCCGTCCTGCCCGTGCACTCGGGTCAGGTTCTCGCCGATCCGGAGCTGGTCGAGGTCTGCGGTGACGGCGGCGACTACCGTCCGGGCGGCCCCGTAGTGGGGGCTGGTGGGAGGCTGTGTGCGGGTCATGGGTCCTTGGGCTGGTCGCGGAGGGGCGGCGGAGGGCCGGGGGTCGGGACGCAGGCTGGTGCCCGGCCGTGGTGGTCGGCCCGCCCGGCGGTGCCGCGCGCACGGGGGGTGCGGTCGCGGGGCGGGTACTGGCCTGGCTGCCGGGCCGGGACCGGTGGTGGTGCTCTACGGCTGTCGCAGGCGTGCCAGAGGTTTGAGCCGGTCGCCGAGTGCGCGGATGTGGTCCAGGGGCGCGGGCCCGATGTGGACCTTCGCCGTGCACCCGTGGTCCCCGCATCCAGGGGTGGCGGTCACCTCGATGCGGGGCATGACGGGGCGCAGACGGTGTCGGAGGAGACGGCGCAGGTCGTCCAGGCGTTGCCAGCCCGAGTAGTGGAACGTCTTCCGGCCGCCGAGGAGGCGCTGGAGGCGGATGGCCTGGGGCACGGTGAGGGTGATCTCCACGTCTTCGCCCCGGGCCCGGGGGGTGACGGTCGCGAAGGGCCGGTCCCTGTGGTGGCGGCCGATGGCGTGGAGGAGAGACCGCAGGTGGAGGGCGGCCTGGTGGGCGTCGGGCATCTCCCGCCTCACCAGAGTGGTGAGTTGTTCCACGGCCTTCGGCGAGGACAGGGTGATCTGCGGCTCAGTCCACAAGGAGACGCGGACCTGCGCGTCGATGCCCTGGTCGTGCAGGGCCCGTTCCAGGGCTGCGGCGCGGGTGGCGGTGAAGGCGCCGAGGTCGGTGCCCGCGAGGGTGCCGGTGGCCCACTGGAGGGTGATCGTGAGGGCGGCGTCTGGGCCGGTGTCGTCTCGATCCGCTGTTCTCGGGCTCCACTGACGGTCTGACAAAACGGTCAGGAGTGCGCGGGTGGCACCGGCGTGGTCGTCCGGGCCGGTTGGGTCAGGGGTGGTCACGGTGGTCCTTGAGGTCGTAACGGATGCCTGCGGCACGACCCGGCATGAGTGCCGCCGCTTGGGCGGTTGGGCGTCGGCAGGCTCATGCCGGGTCTTCGGTGCCCGGCGTGGCTGCTCCCCACGAGCGGCTGCGCCGGGACCGGGGTCCCCGCCCCCGGGGACGGTCGGAGTCCGGTCCGGGGGCGGGGCGTTCGTGGCGGGGTTCACATCGCGAGGGCGACGCACAGCCCCCGCGGCGGGCCCCCGGGGCGGGCCCCGGGGCGGTGGGGGCCGGGGTACCGGGCCTGGCCGGGGAGTTCAACGGGTGTGGCTGTCGGGCTGGTCGGGCCCGTACGGGTGGGTGACTTCTGCTGCCGGTGGGGATGCGGCCCGTCGGGCGGTGACCAGTGCGGCGGCGAGGACGGCCAGGTGCCAGGGCCGCAGCCATGGCGGGTCGGGCAGCGGCGCGGACGCCAGCTCCGTGAGGAGAAGGCCGTCGCGTCCGCTGTCCTGTGCGGGGACGGCAGCCGCGAGGATCCTGAGCCGCTCCCACTGCCCGGTGAGATTCTCGGCGGGGACGGAGCGCCGATTGCGCCATTGCCGCCGGACGTAGTCCGGCAGCAGCACGTCGTCGTCACGGGGGCCGGGTCCGGCGGCCGGCGGTGCGCTGCGGGGTGGTGGGGGCAGGCCGAGGGCCGGAGCGAGGACGAGGGCGCCGCCTTTGCCCGGAACCTGGAGCAGACCCTTGCCGGCGAGGAGTTGCAATGCCGCCCGGACCGGATCCGCTCCGCACAGGAAGAGCCGCCCGAGGCCGGAGGTCGTGGGCAGGCGGGTGCCGGGCGGGTAGAGGCCGGCGGCGATCTGCGCGGTGAGCCGGCCGGCGATGTAGCGGGCCCTGGTCTGCGGGCCGTCCTCGGGGACCGGTACGACGAGCTGCTGCGGGCCGCGGCGGTCGAGGATGCTGTCGGCGGTCAGATCGGTGAGGACGTCTGTGAGCCGTTCCCGGGGGCAGCCGAGGGCCTTGGTGAGGGCGGTGCGGGAGAGCACCGTTCCGGGCAGGTACCGGCCCGAGCTGATACCGGTGGTGAAGTGCTCGGTGAGTTCGGAGATGGACAGGCCCGGAGCAGCGGAACTGTCGATCGCGCGCAGCAACTGACGCAGCGCCGCGCGGAGGAGGATGACGCTGTCGGTGCTGGCGGGGCCGGTGGGACGGTGTTCGGCGGCCGTCAGCAGTTCGTCCCATCGTGCTGTGGCGGTGAGGGAGATGATCTCGGCCGTGCGGCAGGTCCGGGCGAAGGGGACCCAGCGGTCCAGACGTTCGCGGAGCACGGCCGCGTCGTTGGCGACGGCAGCCGCGGAGGTGAACCGCGGCCGGGGCAGGCGGGCACAGAGGGCCAGGTCCGCGCGGAGCGCACCGGACTGTGCGCTGGTGAGGGCCAATGGGGCGCCTGGACCGCCGGGTCCGGCCGGTGCCGGGTCCGGGTCCTTGGCGGGGACTCGGTCCGGGCTTCCGGTGAGCGGGTGGGGCGGCGGGGCTGTCATGCCCTGCTCCGGAGGTGTGCGGAGGGCTGACGGGCCGTGGGGGAGTGGACCTGCGCTGGGACGTCGGGATGGAGGGGCATCCGGGCTCGTGGCGCTGGGACCGGGTGAACTGGAACGGGGGAGTGGTGTGGTGGTGCGGGAGGGAGTGCGTTGCTGAGCGCGGTGGCGAGGATGGCGAGGTGCCACGGCCGCAGCCACTGCGGATCGGGGAGCGGTGCGGACGCCAGTTCGGTGAGGAATCGGCACGGGCCGTCCGTATCCCGGTGGGTGGCTGTCTGGCTGGCGCGGTGTCTGAGCTGGGCCCACTGGCTGTCGATCGTCCCGGCGGTGACGGGGGTGTGGTGCCGCCACTGGCTCCGGACCTCGGACAGCAGGTCCGGGTGCGGGTGCGTGCCCGGCGGGTGCGGGGCCGGTGGCAGTGCCGGGGCGCGGGCAGGCGCGGGCAGGGCGAGGGCGGCGTTCTGCACCTGCGCGCGGCCTCTGTCCGTGAGGTGCAGCAGCCCGCTGTCGGTGAGGAGCCTGACGGCGGTGTTGATCAGCGGTGCCTGGCACAGGAAGCGCTGGGCGAGGTCGTGGACGCGCGGCAGCAGTGTGCCGGGCGGGTAGAGGCCGGCGGCGATCTGCGCGGTGAGCCGGCCGGCGATGCAGCGGGCCTGGACCCGCGGGCCGTCGCCGGGCACCCGCACGAAGACCCGTACCCCGCGCCGCTCCAGGACCCCCGCGGCAATCAGGTCGCCGACGGCGTCCTTCACCCGCTCACGTGGCACGCCCAGCGCCTTGGCGGCCCGGTCGGGGGAGAGCGCTGACCCGGCCGGGCAGTGGCCGCTGCGGATCTGCGTGGTGAGGTGGTCGGTAATCTCGGCGATCGACGGGCCGCGGGCGGCGTAGCGGTTGATCGCGCGCAGGAGTTCCCTGACGGTGGTGTTGAACGCGAAGACGGCGTCGGCGGGCGCGGTGGGGTGAGGTGGGTCGGCGGCCTGGGCGAGGAGGGTGTCCCAGCGGGCTGCGGCGGACCGGGAGCCCGCCTCGGTGGCCCGGCAGTTTTGGGCCACGGGTACCCAGTGGTCGAGGACGGTCCGCATCGTGGTGGTGTGCCGGGCCAGGCCCGCCGCCGCGACGGAAGCTCCCGTGGGCAGGCGCCTGGTGCGGTACAGATCGGACCGGAGCAGGTCACGGGCCGTCTGGTCCAGGACCACTCGGGCAGGAACTGTCGGGCAGGCGCGTGCTGCTGCGGTGCCGGGGGCAGCGGCAGGGGCGGGACGTGCAGTCAAGGGGGGAACTCCTGGAGGCGGGCTTCGTGGCAGGGACGCGGGGCAGCATGGAGCGGCCGCGCGGGCCGCGTTGGGTCAGCGGGGTGCGACGGCGGTGCGGGGGACTGCGGCGGGGGCCGGGGCCGGGGCCTGGCCGGGGCGCGTGGCGAGGAACTGTGAGAGCGGCACGTTGGGGAATCGGGTGTCGGCTGCGGAGCACGTCACGGAGTCGGTGAGCAGTGCGGCGGCGGCAAGCTGGTTGCGTGTCTTCGCCGCGAAAGCGGTCCTGAGCTGGGTCAGTACCGTGTCGACGGTCCGTTTGGAGATGTCCAGCCGGGCAGCGATGTCGGTGGCGGAGTGGCGGGTGAGTACCTCGTGCAGGACGCGGGTCTGCGCGCCGTTGAGGCGAGGGCGGGGCGACGGGAGGGCGACGTCGGTGTCGGTGATGAAACGGTGGAGGACGGCGAGGGACGCGGCGTGCCAGGTGGTGTCGGCGCCCACGGCGGATCGCAGGCGGTTGAGGCGTTCGCTGATCGTCCGCGGCTGGTAACTGAAATGGCGCGCTATGGCGTTGAGGGTGTGCGAGGTGGCGATCATGCGCAGCAGTTCGAGGTCGACGGCCGTGAGTTCGGGCGGCGCGGGTGGGGAGGCGAGGTGGAACTCGGACATGGTGACTCCGTTGTGCAGTGGAGGCATGATCGGGTGCCGGTTCGGGGCTGGTCCGCCGGTCCTGGCTGCGGCCCGGGGTGCCGGGGGTGTCCGGCGGTGTGGGCATAGGCCGGTTCAGGGGTTTGCCGGTCCGGCCGGGCAGGGTGTGCGGGGACCGGCCAGGCGGGTCAGTTCGGTGCGCAGGGCGGCGTAGGCGGCGCGGACGGCGTGGTGGTCCTGGTCGCTGAGGTCGTCGGTGAGGCCGGTGTAGTTGGCCCTCGCCTGCTGCGGGCTGGACGCTCCGGCGACGACGATGGATTCGGGGAACTCCTTCAGGCAGTGGAGCAGGGCGAGGCGTGTGAGGCTGTGGGGGCCGGGTCCGGCGAGCTCGCGCAGCGGCAGCAGGCAGCGCCGGGCAGCCTCCAGCACCCCTCGGGTGAGGCCGGAGCGGACATCGCCGGGGCTGAAGGCGCGGCCGGGGGGATAGGCGCCGGTGAGGAGGCCCTGGGCCAGGGGCTCGCAGATCATGGTGGCGGCGCCGTGACGCCGGGCGAAACCGAACACGTCCTCGTCGCCCAGGACCGGGGTGTGGCCTGCGGGGCCGAGCGGGCTGACGGTGGTGCAGATGACCTCGGGCCGGATCCGCTGGAACAGGTGCACGAAGCGGTCCGCCGTTGCGCTGCTGCCGGTCACCGGCAGGCTGGGGGCCCGCATGCCGACGGCTCTGATCGTTTCCGTGTCGCGCAGGGCCTGGAGCGTCTCCAGGGCCTCGTCGAGGTAGCGGTCGTGCGGGCCGAAATCGGTGTGGTGCAGGACGAGGACATCGAGGTAGTCCGTGCCGCCGAGGTTCTCCAGGCTCTGCTCGACCTGCCGGTACAGGTTGAGGGAGCTGGTGCCGTGCAGTCCGGTACCCCTGAACGCGCCGATCGTGCAGGCGATCCGTACGTCTTCGCGCCGCACACGGGTGAGCATGCGGCCCAGCAGCCGCTGGGAGTGGCCCATGCCGTACACGTCGCAGGTGTGGTAGACGGTCGCACCGTGGTCGTGGGCGGTCAGGAGGGTGGCGAGGGCGGTGTCGTCGGTGACGGCCGCCCAGCCCACGTCCTGGCCCTGGTTGAGGGCCGGTCCTCCGAGGGGGCGGCAGCCGGCCCCGAGGGGATGCTCGGCCCGTTCGGCGAGCAGACGCCGCCGGGGCGGTTGGGGAGCAGTCACGCAGGGGCTCGCTCTCGTCACGGGTTCACGGAGCCGGTCCTCTTCACGGGTGCGGCGCGGCGGTGCCGCGGCAGCGGGTGAGAGGACGGCAGGGCACGCGGGGGCGGGAAGGGGAGCCTCCGGGCGGCCGGGCCTTTAACGTTGTCATCCGGGCGCCGGGCCGGTCCAGCGGCTCCGCCACCCAGTACGGCACCCATTTCACGCTGGAAGCCGGACGCGAGGCGGTCAACTTCACCCGTTACATGGCGAGTTCGGTGTGGGCGGGCGGGGTGTCGGAAGGGCTGTGAATGGTGCCCCGAATGGGGCGCCTGTGCTCTGGACGGTGCGGCGGCGGGCGGGGCAGGCTGTTGATCAGCTCCCCGGCGGTCCCGGCCGGCCCGTGCCGGCCGGTGGCTGTCACCTCATCCCGCGCCACCGGTGAGCCTCTTCGTGCCTTTGGGCCCGCTCTTGTGCTGTCCCGTCCTTTCCAGCCGCCGGTGCTCCGCGGCGGCAGGTGCCCCCGGGTGACCTGGCGTCACCGCCTGCCTCCCGGAGCGCCGGCCCCGAACTCCAAGGAACTCGACCGTGCTTGTGACCTCGGAAACCGCCGCCGTGGTGCTGGGCGCCACGACCGCCGCCGGCTTCGCCTGGGGGGCGTGCATGGCGAGATCCCGGGCGCGCACAGCCCGGCGCGGCCAGGCACAGATCCGGGCTGCCAGGGCACGCTCCGACGTGGCGGAGCAGTCTGTGGCCGACCTGCTCGAAGAGCTCCGGTACCTGAACGCGGTCCGGATACCGGCGCTGGCCCAGCACCTGGTCAGCCCCCATCTTCAGGTTCCCGGCCCTCGCGTGGAGCGGCTCGCCGGGACCGAGGCCGCGGCTCTGATGGATGCGGTGCTCTCCCACATCGAGGGCATCGTGCGGGGGCAGAGGAGCCGTGTCGACGCCGCCGCCTGGACCGCGGTGAGGGGCACCGCCTCCACGACCCAGTCCCTCGCCAACCGCGTCCAGAGCGCGCTCGAGGAACTCCAGCGCCGGCACGAAGACCCCGAACTGCTCGGCACCCTCTTCTTCATCGACCGCCTGAACGAGCAGCTGCTGCGGCAGCAGCAGAAGCTGGCCATCGCCAGCGGCCGGTGGCCCGGTCATGTGCGCGCCGACACCCACGTGCCCGATGCGGTCATCGGTGCCCAGTCGCGTGTGACGGGCTGGGAGCGGGTGAAGGTCACCAACCGGCTGACGGCATCCGACGTCGGTATCACCGGCCGGGCGGCCGAGCCTGTCGCGGTCATCGTCGCCGAGCTGCTGTCCAACGCCGTCGAGCATTCCCGCGAGGACCTGCCGGTCGACGTGCTGCTGATGCAGACCGACAGCGGCACGGTCAGCATCGTCATCGACGACGCCGGCAGCGGGATGACCGCGCAGGAGATGGACAGGGCCGGGCGCAGGATGGCGGGCGAGGGACTCGACGGGCTGCTCCTGAGCGGGCTGGGTGACCCGCCCGCGCTCGGCCTCGTCGCCGCCGGCCGCTGCGCCACCGAGAACGGGATCACCGTCTCCTTCCGCACGTCACCTTTCCACGGGGTGCGGGCCATCGTGTCCATCCCGCCGGACCTGCTGGTCACCATGGACGCCGGGCAGCCCGTCTCCGCGCTGGCACCGCTGCCCGCACCCCACCCCCGCCGCGACACCGGGTCCGGCGGGCCGGACAGCATCGCGGGCGGCGGCCTGCCCACGCGCCGCCGCAAATCCCGTGCCGCGGCGACAGGCCGGCCCGACACGGCTGTGCTGCTGCCCGACCCGGCCACGGCGGCGGCCCGGTTCGACGAGTTCCAGAGCGGCCTGCCCGCCGCGCACTCCGCCCCCGACCCCGAGGACGCCTGATGAGCGAGTCCGCTCCCACCCCCGCGCCCACGTCCGCTCCCACTCCAGCGCCCACGTCCGCGGCGCTCGCTCCGGTCGCCCTGATCCCTCATGTGACGGGCGTCCTCCTCGCGACCAGCGACGGCATCCTCGCCGACACGACGGACGGCTTCACCCGCGATCAGGCGGAGGGCACCGCCGCCATGGCCACGTCCTCGCACAGCGCGCTGCGCGCCACCGTCGCCGCGGTGTTCGGGCTCGGAGAGGGCGAGGACCCCCAGATCCAGACCCACACGATCGTGACCGGTCACGGCACGATCATGATGGTGCCGGCCGGAAGGAACGCGACCCTCCTCATCGCGGGAACACCCGACATGCAGATGGGCGTGGTGATCGGCGAAGCCACCCGGCAGGTCCGGAGGCTCGGCGACAAGACCATGTCGGCGCCCGCCCGCCATCTCGGCGGCGGACCGTCATGACCCGCCGCCCCGAGGGGCGCCGGATGGTCCCGGCCTACCTGGCGGTCGGCGGGCGCGCGGTCTTGTCCCGCAACACGCTCCAGGGACTGACCGCCCTGTCCGTGACCGGCCTGCGTCCCGGCCCCCAGCAGCCTCCCGCGCACCAGCGGATGATGGGCCTGCTGGAGGGCGGGTCCCTGTCGGTCGCCGAGACCGCCGCCTACCTGAACCTCCCCGTCGGCGCGTGCAAGGTCATCGCCTCGGAACTCGTCGACGGCGGACATCTGACAGCCCACCGGCCCGGCCCCCTGTTCCCGCCCGGCGACGGCGGCCCGGCCCAGGTCACCACCGGCATCCTGGAAAGGCTGGTCAGTGGACTCCAAGCTCTCAAGTAGCAGCCTTCCCGCCTACCTTCCCGGCACCGACCACGAACGGCTCAAGATCCTCGTCGGTGGGCCGCTCGCCGTCGGCAAGACCACCCTCATCAGATCGGTCTCCGACATCCCGACCCTGCACACCGACGAGACCATGACCCAGGCCGCGGCTGGCGCCGACCCGCTGGGTCCCGGCCTGCCCGCGAAGACCACCACCACGGTGGCCATCGACTTCGGCCGCCTCACCCTGCACGAGGCCCGCATCGTGCTCTACCTGTTCGGCACACCCGGCCAGAGCCGCTTCCGCCCCCTGTGGGACGGCATCGTGGAAGGCGCCCTCGGCGCGCTGGTCCTCGCCGACACCAGCCGTCTCGAAGAGTCCTTCCCGGTCATGGACCTCTGCGAAGAACGCGGCCTGCCCTACGCCGTGGCCGTCAACCAGTTCCCCCACGCCCCCCGCGTGCCGCCGGACACCCTGCGCGCGAGCCTCGACCTGGCCGACGAGACACCGCTGGTGTCCTGCGACGCCCGGGAGCGGTCCTCGGCCCTGGACGCGCTGATCACCCTGACCGCCCGCCTCGTCCACCACGCTGGAGCCACCCGATGAACCCGACACCGGGTCGCGCCGTGCCGCTGTACGGTGCCGCCCACGCCGCAGACCCCGCGGCCAGCTGGGACCGCCTGCGCCGCCAGGGCCCCGTCGGCATCGCCGAGATCGATCCCGGCGTCAGCGTCTACGTCGTCACCGACCCCGCAGCGGCCCTCACCCTGCTCAAGGACACACAGACCTGGTCGAAGGACTCACGCGGGTGGATGGACAAGGTGCCGCTGGACAGCCCCGTGCGGCCCAACATCGCATGGCGCCACAGCCTCTTCTTCACCGACGGTGAGGAACACGCCCGCCTCAGGACGGTCATCACCGACAGCCTCCGCCTCCTGGACCCCCAGCGGGTCAGGGAGATCACCCTGCGCTCCGCGGACACCCTCCTGGCACGCCTCGCGCCCGGCGGGAACGCCGACCTCGTCGGCCAGTACGCGCGCCGGCTTGCGCCCATGGTCCTCAACTCCCTGTTCGGGATGCCCGACCAGGACGCCCCCCGCCTCCAGCACATACTCGAGGCGCTGATGGGCACCGACCTCGCGGCCAGGGCCGCCGGCGAGAGCGCACTGAACGAGTACGTCACCACCATGGTGGCGTCGAAGACCGCCCGGCGCGGACCGGACCTGGCCTCGTGGTTCCTCGACCACCCCCACCGGCTCACCCCGGGCGACGTCGCCGAGCACTTCGTGATCACCGCAGGAGCGGCGTTCCCCACCCTGACCGGCCTCATCGCCAACGCACTCGTGCGGATCCTGTCCGACACCCGCTACCGCGGCACCCTCACCGGCGGAACACTCACCGTCGAGGCCGCCATCGACGAGGCCCTGTGGCAGGACCCCCCGCTGGCCATGTACAGCCTCCACTTCCCCCGCACCGACGTCCGCCTGCACGGCACCCCGATCGCCGCGTGGGCGCCGGTGATGGTGTCCTACGCGGCCGTCAACACCTGCCCCCGCACCGGCAGCACCGCCCCACACGGCCACCGCTCCGGGATCAAGGCCCATCTCGCGTTCGCCGCCGGACCCCACGCCTGCCCCGCCCGCTCCACCGCCCTGCTCGTCGCGGCCACCGCGATCGAACGCCTCATCTCCCGCCTGCCCGACATCACACTCACCGTCCCCCCGGACGAACTGCGCTACGCGCCCGGCCCGTTCTACCGGATGCTCACCTCGCTGCCCTGCCGCTTCACCTCCCACACACCAGGCCCCGGCGCCACCCGCCGCGCACGCATCCCGGTCCAGCCGAGCGCAGCGACAGCACCAGCCGCCACCTGACCACACCGCGCTCACTGTCCCCTGGCCCGCACCCTGCCGCACGAACCCGTCCCAGCCCGGGACGCGGGCTCAGCGGTCTCCTGTCCCTGCGTGAGGAGACGGAATCCGTCATGACGCTGACCGGCCACGAGGCACCCGCACCGTCACCCCCCACCCCGACCCACGACTGCCCGGACCCGCTGGACCCGGCCGCCGTCCGCTGTGAAGTGGACACCGCCCTCGCCGCGTTCCTGCACGAACAGGCCCGCGCGGCACCCGGACCCGAACTGGAACCCCTGCTCGCCGCACTGCGCTCGCTGCTCCACAGCGGCGGGAAACGGTTGCGTACCCAGCTGTGCCTCACCGGCTGGCACGCCGCGGGAGGACACGGCGAACGGGACACGGCCGTCCGGACGGCGGCGGCCCTGGAACTGCTGCAGGCCGCCGCCGTCACCCACGACGACGTCATGGACGCCAGCATGCTGCGCCGCGGCGCACCCGCCGCCCACCAGGCCCTCGCCACCGCGTACACCGACCGCGGCGGGCGCCTCGGCCGGGCCGGGATACACGGCCGCAGCGCCGCCGTCCTCCTGGGCGACCTCGCGCTCGCCTGGTCCGGCGACCTCCTCGGCAGCACCCCGCTCCCGCCGGGCTCCCGCGAACGCGTCATGCCGCTGGTGTCCGCGATGCACACCGAGATGGTCTACGGGCAGTACCTCGATCTGCTGTCCGCCGGCACCCTGTCCGACGACGCCGCAGCCGCACTGACCACCGCCCGCTACAAGACCGCCACCTACACCGTCCAGCGCCCCCTGCACATCGGAGCCGCCCTCGCCGGTGCCGGACCCCGTCTCCTTAACGCCCTCAGCGGCATCGCCCTGCCCCTGGGAGAGGCGTTCCAGCTGCGCGACGACCTCCTCGGCGTGTTCGGAGACCCCGCCCTCACCGGGAAACCGGTGGGTGACGACATCCGCCACGGCACCGCCACCGTGCTGCTGGCCCTCGCCCTTCGCCGCGCCTCGACGGGCCAGCGGCACCTGCTGCACCACGTCGTCGGCCGCGGGAGCCTGACCGGCCACGACCTCGCACGCGTCCGCACGATCCTGGAACAGACCGGCGCCGCGGGCCAGGTCGAGGGGATGATCCGCGACCGGCACCGCCAGGCCCTCGACGCGCTGGAGCGCGCCCCGCTGCCCGGGGCCGCCGTGGCGGCCCTGCGCCGGATAGCCGACACCCTCACCACGAGGCAGTCATGAGTCCCACCGGGATCTCCAGTGGGTTCGCGACGGCGGCCGGGCGCCTGATCGAGGACGTCGACGCCGACGCCTGGGGCAACGTCAGCGTCTCGGTGTACGAGACCGCGCGGGTGGTGTCGCTGGCGCCGCAGCTCGCCGGAAACGGACCCCGTCTGGCGTGGCTGATGGACCAGCAGCACACCGACGGGAGCTGGGGAGACGGCCCCGCCCCCTACCGGCTGCTTCCCACCCTCAGCGCGATCGAGGCCCTCCTCGCCACAGTCCGCCGCAACACTCCGCCGGACAGCCGCCACAACTGGCTTGTCGCGGCGGCCGGGGCGGGGCTGGCCCACCTGCGCGCCGCCGGACGGCGCGGACCGTGGCCGGACACCGCCGCCATCGAAGTCCTCGTGCCCCACCTGACCTCACTGATCAATGAGCACCTCGATCAGGCGGGCGCCGCGGACGGCTCAGGTCTCGGGGTGCTGGCACGGGGACCGCGTATCGCGGTGCCGGCCGGGTTCCGGGCCGAACTCCACCAGGAGAGCGCCCGCCGCTACGGGTCGTTCGCTGCGGTTCCCCCGGGGCTCCACCACACCTTCGAAGGCATCCCCCGCCCGCCCGGCCCGCTCCCGCCCGCGGACGTCCTGCCGGGCGGACTGCTGGGCAGCTCCCCGGCCGCCACCGCCGCCCTCGCCGCCACCCAGCCCCGGCCGGATCTGCGGGACGAGGCGGGGCGGGCGCTGGACGGCGTCGCCGCCCGCTACGGCGGTCTCTTCCCCGAAGCAGCCCCCCTCGCCGTGTTCGAACGACTGTGGGTCGCCGCCGCGCTCACCCCGCGCGCCCTGCCCGCCACCGCCGTCGCCACCGCTGCGGCATGGGCCCGCCGCGCGATCACCGGCGACGGGGTGCGCGGCGCCCCCGGACTCCTGCCCGACGCCGACGACACCGCCATGGCCGTCCTCGTCACCGCCCTCACCAGCCCCCCGGGCGATCCGGTCGATCCGTGTCCGCTGGCAGCGTTCTGGGCCGAAACCCACTACCACTGCTACCCGGGGGAGAGCACCGGCTCGGTCACCGCCAACGCCCACGCCCTGCAAGCCCTCAACGCCTGCGCACCCGATTCTGCCCGCCAGCCGCACCGCGACGCGGTCCGCGACTGGCTGACCGGCCGGCAGCGACCCGACGGCTCCTGGCACGACAAATGGCACGCCTCCCCCTACTACGCCACCCTCCGCTGCGCCGACGCCCTGACCGGCCACCCCGGCCCCGCCGCCCGCACCGCCGTCCGGGCCGCAGCACGATGGGTCCTGGACACCCAGCGGGCGGACGGAACCTGGGGAGTGTGGTCCGCCACCGCCGAAGAGAGCGCCTACGCGGTCCGCACCCTCGAACATGCAGCCGCCCGCGATCTGCCCGGACACCACCAAGCCCTCGAACGGGCCCGGCCGCACCTCGCCGACATCCACCGCACCCCCGGCCACCGGCATCCGCCGCTGTGGCACGACAAGACCCTGTACGCCCCCCACGCCGTCATCCAGGCCGAACTCCTCACTGCCCTCGACATCCTCCACACCCGCCGCACCCATGGCCCGCAGCCCGCCACCGCGCCCCCCGGAGGCCCTCGATGACGGCCCGCCCCCACCGCCTGCCGCCGATGGCTCCCGGACGCCTGCCCCTCCTCGGGCACGCCGTCCCCCTGCTCCGCGACCGCCTCGCCTTCCTCCAGCAGCTGCGCCACCACGGCCCCGCCGTCCGCATCGCCGCCGGACCCCGGACCCTGACCGTGGTCAACTCGCACGACCTGATCCACGAGATGCTCACCCGCCAGGCCGACTCCTTCAGCAAGGGATTCCTCTTCGAGCGGCTGAAACTGTTCGGCAGCGACGCACTGCCCGTCGCCGAAGGACCACGCCACCTGGCACGCCGCCGCCTGCTGCAGCCCGCCTTCCACCGCGAACAGGTCCACTCCTACGTCGCCACCATGCGCGACACCGCGCAGCCCCTGATCGGCGCATGGCACGACGGACAGACCCTCGACCTCAAGACCCGCATGCAGCTCATCACCCAGAACACCGTCATGGCCGTCACCCTCACCGCGCGTCCCGGCCCCGCACACGCCCGCGCCGTCCTGGACAGCGTGGACACCGTCTTCAAAGCCGCCCTGCGCCGCGCACTGCTGCCCCTTCCCCTGCTGGAGCGGCTCCCCACCCGCCGCAACCGCACCACCACAACCGCCCAACGTGTCCTGCGCACCACGGTCACCGGGATCATCGCCGCGCACCGCGCCGAGCCCGACGCCCACCACGACGTCATATCCCTGCTCCTCGCCGCCCGCGACGACAACGGAGCAGCCCTGAGCGACGACGACATCCTCTCCGAGGTCACCGGCCTGCTCGCCGCCGGCTCCGAGACCACCGCCGTCGTCCTGGCCTGGCTCTTCCACACCCTCGCCCACCACCCCCGCCACGAAGCCGCCCTGCACACCGAAGTCGACACCGTCCTCGGCGAAGGCCCCCTCACCGCAGCCCACCTGCCACGCCTGAACGTCACCCGCCGCCTCATCACCGAGACCCTGCGCCTGTACAGCCCCGCCTGGCTCGTCACCCGCCACACCCTGCGCCCCGTACACCTCGGGCCAGCCTGGCTGCCCGCCGGCACCGACATCGTCTTCAGCCCCTACACACTCCACCGCGACCCGCACCTCTACCCCGACCCGCTGGCCTTCGATCCCGACCGCTGGCTCCCGGACCGCCCCCAGCCGCCCAAGGCCGCGTTCATCCCGTTCGGCGCCGGCAAACGCCAGTGCATGGGCGACGCCTTCGCGATGACCGAGGCCCTCGTCGTCACCGCCCTCATCGCCTCCCGGTGGCGGCTGCGGCCCAGCCCCGGCACCCCCGTCCGGCCCGCCGGAGAGATCACCGTCCACCCCTACGGCCTGCACATGACCGCACACGCCCGCACCGGCCCCGCCGTGACGAGGAGAACACGGTGAGTCCCACCGGAGAACCCGCCGCCACCGTGCACCTCCCCGACTGCACCACCGCCTTCCCCGGCCCGTACCCCACCAGCCCCCACGCGGCACACACCGAAGCCCACCTGCGCCAGTGGCTCGACCGGTTCCCCCTGATCCCCGGCGACCGGGCCCGCACCCTTCTTGCGGGCATCACCGGTCAGGGCATGGCCAGAGCCCTCCCGGACGCCGACCCCGACTCCCTGGCCCTGTGCGCCGAACTCCTCGCCTGGCTCACCGCGTTCGACGACATCCACGGCGAAACCGCCAACCCCCACCAGCCGGACCGCCTCACCGGCCTCATCGACCTCGCCACCGCACTGACCGCAGCCCTCAACACCGACGGCCCGCTCCCGGCAGGCCCGTTCCCCGCCGCACTCGACCACGTCCTGACACGGCTGCGCGCCCGCGCCCGCCCCGACCACTACCAACGGCTCACCAGCCGCATCCGCGGCAACCTCATCGGCATCGTGTGGGAAGCCCACCACAGGACCAGACCACAAGACGTCACCCTGACCCTCTACCGCACCGTCCGCCCCACCACCGTGTTCGTCCACACACTCATCGCCTGCGCGCAACTCCTCGACGACACCGAACCACTGCCGGACCGGCACCAGACCGCAGTGCTGCGAGGCGCGGAGACGGCCGTCGCAGACCTCGCGGGATGGGCCAACGACATCGCCTCCTACCCCAAAGAGGCGGCAGCACAGACCCCCACACCCCCGCTCAGCCTCGTGACACTCCTCATAGCACGGGACAGCCTCACCCCGCACGCTGCTCTGGCCGAAGCCGAACGGATGTGCCAGGAGCGGGCCCGCACAGCCCGCACACACCTCGACGCGCTCGCCGCCGACGCCCGGGAACCGGTCAGACGGCACGCCAGGATCATCGAACACGTCGCCCACGCCTACCTGTGGCACCTCGGCCACGAACGCTACACAGCACACCCCGCACGGACCGGCCAGCACGTGTCCGACGGTCCCCCGCGGCGTCCGGCCTCCCCGGCAGATGTGTCGGCAGGCACTGTGCCCCGAGCAGATCGCGCCGGGACGCGAGGGCTGAACCCTTCCTGAAGTCATGTCTCTGACAGAACGATCCCTGAGATGCTTCGCTGCCCGGGATCGAAGGAGGGGCCATGGGGATTGAACTGGAGTTGCACTCGGGGCGGCCCACGCGAAAGGGGTCGTCCTGCGACACCTTGCTGCGGGGCTCCTACCAGCACGGCGAGGCGTTGGCGAGAGCGCTGAGCACTCTCGACCGGCGTGGCTCGGGCAAGCTCGGCTGGGTGGACCCGTACGGCGACACACTGTTCAACGAACAGGAAGCGCACGTCGCCCGCCAGGAAGCCGCCACCCTGGAACAGGCGTGTACGGACGCCCAGCAGAAGGCGGCTCTCTCCGACCTTGCCGAACTCCTTGAAGCGTGCGCGACGACCCCGGGAAGCTACTTGTGGTTCATGGGCGACTAGCCATACCTCCCTGGCCAGCGCAAGGCCCGCCGCGCGTACGAGAACCGCGCTCGCAGCGACCGGACCATGACCGATCTCTCAGCGCCAAGAGGGCGCTACGTCACCAGGCCCTGGTCGGTGACGGCCGCCAGGAACTCCTTGGTCTGCGCCACGGGTGTCCCGCGCAACGGCGGACTCGGCGGCGCTGAGCCGGCCAGGTCCGAGTACCTCGCGTACACGCGCTCGACCGCGGCCCGCATCTGCCGCTGCCGGTGCTCCTCCACGACCCGGGCGTAGGGCTCCGGGATCTCACGCTTGTCGTGGATGCCGATGAGTGTCGTCGAACCCTGGCCACCACCGAACCCGTAGGTTCCAAACCTCCAGCCGAGCTCACGCGCCGCCTTGCGCAGCGCGGCCCGGATCAGGTCCAGGCCGCCCAGTTGCGCGGCGGTCTCGACCGGCACGTGCACCTGGAAGGTCCCGCCGTAGCCGCCGGCGCCTTCAGGCCCGCTGCGTTCCAGAAGCGGCACCAGAACCTTCGCCAGCGCCACACACCGATCGTCCTTCGCGTACGACACCATGACGGCGAACCTACCGGCAACGGGCAGCCCGGATCACACGGAGTTCGCCCAGGGCGGCCCGCGGAGTCCAGGATCACCGCCTTGTACCACGGGGCATCTGTGCGTTCGGGGTCAGGAGACGGCTGGCTGGCTGTTCAGGTCGAGGACCATCGCCTGGTAGAAGGGGGCGTCCTCCCAGGGATGCGAGATCCCGACGGGCCGGTATCCCCAGGCGGCGTATGCGGCCTGTGCCGGTGCCGCCTCGGGTTCCGGGCGGACGGTCAGGGTCACCCGCTGCACGGGGAGGCCGTCGAGCATCACGTCGTGAAGCCCCTTGGCGATGCCGCGCCGCCGCCACGGCCTTCGTACGGCCAGTTCCAGGATGACCCAGGTGCGGGTGCCGGTCTCGTGGGTGAAGTCCTCGGCCAGGTCCTCGTGGACGTTGCCCCACCAGCCGGTGTCGGCGGGCAGGTAGTAGCCGTACGAGAAGCCCACGACCTCGCTGTCCTCGCGGGCGATGATCAGGCGCATCCCCTGGCGGCGGACGTGGTGGGCGTAGTGCTCGATGAACTGGGTGACGTCCGAGGGGCCCTCGCTGTACGGGGGCTCGGCGTAGACCTCCTGGTAGGCCGGGAGGAAGGTGTCCAGTGCCGCCGCGGCGCCCTCCGGGCCGTCGTGCCGCTCGTAGGTCACCTCGGGCATCACGCGGCCTCCTTCGCCAGGCGGTACTCGGTGAGTTCTTCGGCGGCGGCCCGCGCGGAACGGGCGTCGACCGCCTGGAGCGACTTTGTCACGGTGGTGAGGCGGCGCATCACCCGGCCGGACTCGACTTCTTCCAGGGCCTCCAGGCTGCCGACCGCGTGCGCGGCGGCTTCGTCGACCTCACCGGCGTTGACGAGGGCCAGCGCCAGCGTGATCCGGTAGAGCGCCCGGTTGCGGCCGTAGCTGGCTTCCTGGTGCGCGAGCGCGGCCGACAGGAACCGTGTGGCCGCGCGGTGGTTGCCCAGATCCGTGTAGAGCAGACCGTGCGCGTAGTCCAGTTCGGCGTGCCCGTGGAAGTCGGCCCACTCGGGGCAGGGGCGGCCCCGGTCCTGGCGGTCCACGAGCTGGAGCGCGGCGGACAGGCGCCGCTTCGCGTCCGTGCCGTTGGCCATCAGTGACAGGGCGCGGGCTTCGCGGACGGCGATGAGGGACTGCAGGACCGGCGAGCCGAGATGGGTGGCGCGCTCCTGCGCGGCGCGGGCCAGCTCAAGGCCGTCGCGGGCGCGGCCCTCGTGGCACGCCTGGAGGCTCATGGACGAGAAGACCAGGATCTCCAGGTTGGTGTCGCGGAGCATCGTGGCGGTGGTCAGGGCCTCGCCCCAGTACCTGCGGGCGTTGTCCTGCTCGTCGGCGTCGTAGTAGAGCCATCCGCAGTGCTCGGCGGTCTCCCCGGCGAGGAGCTGGAGCTGACGGCCGATGGTGTCCGGGTACTGGCCGGTGTTGATGATGCGGCGGACGCGCCGCAGGTGCCGGACGGCCAGCGAGCGGACATCGCCGCCGCCGAACGCGTTGTCGAGCTGGAACAGCGAGCTCAGGTGCGCCCGGAGTGCCAGGAGGTGCGTGGTGCCGACGGCACCGATCCCGCCGGGTGGGCCGGCCGGTCCCGGGGGGTGGGGAAGGCTCAGGCCGGCCGCGACGCCGATCCCGTCGGCCATGAATACGCGTCGGTCCACGGAGGTGCTGCCCTTCTGCGCGGGGAGTGCTGCACTGCCCACGGTCGCACCTGGCGGAGGCCCGGGGAACCCGAGTTCGAGCGGTGACACCCCGAACATCGCATGCAAAGTCCTCCATGCGCGAGCCCGGGGCGCGGGCGGGTTCGGCCGCTTCCAGCGGCGATACTGACGGTCGGTCAGCGTCACAGCCTCGCCGAGGACATCCGCGGTGGCCTCGAAGGCCTGCAGGAACTCGCCCGTGCTCTCCCAGCCGTGTAACAGACAGGCTTGCTCGAAAGGCGTCAGCGCATCCACCCGGTCACCTCCGGTGAATTGAACACTCCTGACAGTAGCGACCCTTCTCGCGCCGGAAAGACCGCTCGCCGCGGAAAGTCCGCCGCAAAGTCCGCCCGAAGGTCCGGCGCGCCGGGTTGATGCGGAGTTGGCTCGTACATGAGGGCGCCAACTCGACGGTTGGCCACGACCGGCCTGGGAGTGCAGAGCAATGCCGAGGACACGAACGAGAGATACCGGAGCCCCAGGCGTCAGCCGCGCCGCTGCAGTCACATCAACGGCAGGCGAGTGCGCGGTGGCGACCGGCCGCTGGTTTCCGGCACCGGCCCGGCTCGGGGCTGAGGCGTGCGCCAGGTGGAGGGAAGAGGGCGAGACGTGGCTGCGGTCCGGCGTCGCGGCGCCCGGAACGACGACTGCGCAGCGGTGTGACCCGCCCGGACGACGACGTGGTCCGTCTTGCCGTGGTCGGCCTCCGCAGGGAGCTGCCCAAGCGGCGCGGTTCTGGCAGCGACGACGAGTCCGGGCGCGGCCCGGAGACCGTCACGGCCCCGACCGGCGACCAGCGGGTGCCGAAACCGCTGCCCTGGGGGACGCGGATGCGGGCCGGCCTGACCGCCCGGAAGGCGGAGCCCGATGAGTGAGCGGACCAAGCAATTCCTCTGTGCGGTCTCCGTGGCGGCCATCATGTGCGCGCTGTACTACGGCATCCTCGGGAACTCCGGTGCCTGAGCCGACCTGGCTGACCGGCTTCTGCCGGCGCTGCGACGGCGGCGGCCCCCCGGTGATGTGGATCGGCGACATCCACAACCCCGACTTCGGCCACGCCCCCCTTCTACGCGTGCGAGCCCTGCATCCTGCGCCTCACCGCGCTCATGCGTGCGCGCGCCCTCAGCCCGGCCGACTCGGTCGGCTGACCCCGTTCCCCGCCCCCGGGCGTGCTGCTGAGGCGTACGCCGGGGGCGGGCTCCACCGTCCCGCCCACCCCACCCCACCGTGGAGGTCATCTGTGTCCGGACGCGCCATCAATACCGGGGAGCAGGCCGTGTCCTGCTACTTCCGGACGACCGTGGACGCCCCCCACCGCAAAGCCCTCGTCCAGATCTGCGAGCCCTGCAACGCGCTGTGCGCTCACTGCTTCGTCGTGGCCACGAGGCGCGGGAACTACATGCCGGTCGGCGATGTCCGGGACCGCCTGGTCCCGCAGCTCGCCGAGGCCCGGGTCGAGAAGGTCACGATCACCGGCGGGGAGCCGTTCATGCACCCCGACCTGACCGGGATCGTTGCCCTGTTCCGGGAGGCCGGCATGTCCGTCGGCGTCTGCACCAACGGCACCCTGTGCACGGACGAGCAGATCGACGCCCTGGCCGCGCTGGACGCGCACATGAACGTCAGCCTGGACGGCTTCGCCGAGGAGTCCCACAGCATCTTCCGGGGCCTGCCGGGCTGCTTCGCCGAGACGATCGACACGATCAAACGGTTCGCGGCGGCGGGCATCCTCCAGGGCCTGCTGTGCACGCCGAACAACCTGGCCGAGGACAAGGAGTACCGCGAGCTTGCCGGGTTCGCCCGCGAGCAGGGCGCCAGGTACGTCCTGATGAACCCGCTCGGCCCGATGGGACGCGGCGCGTCGAAGACAGCGCAGGGCCGGCTCCGGGCCCCCGAGGAGCAGATGCGCGAGATCGCGGCGGGGACCGCCGCCTTCGAGGCGGACGGACTGGAGATGGTGAACATCCGCTTCCCCAACGACGGCAAGCCCCTCGGCGGCTGCGAGGCCGGGAACATCATCTACGTGTTCACCGACGGCGGCGTGGCGATCTGCCCCTACCTCGTCTTCGCCGCGCGCACGTCCGCGTCCCGGCATCCCGACTCCGACTTCCTCGTCGGCAACGTCTGGGAGCACGACGACATCGCCGCGCGCCTGGACGCGTATGGGAAGTTCTCCGACCGCTGGGACCTCGGCGCCAACGCCACCTGCGGGTCGTGCGCGCTGTCGGCGTCCTGCGGCAAGGGCTGTCCCGCCGCGGTGGTCGCCGGCGGCGAGCGGATCGGCGCCGTCGACAGCGAGCTGTGCCCTGTCATCCCGCAGCAGACCCACCACCTCCCCCTGGTCGGTGTGTCGTGACCGGTCTCTTCGTCAGCATCGACGGACCCGGCGGAGTCGGGAAGTCCGTCGTCACCGCCCTGGTCGCCGAGAAGCTGCGGGACGGCGGACGCGCCGTGCTCCAGACCCGCGAGCCGTCCGACACGCCGCTGGGCAGGCTCGCCCGCAGCGGCACCGACCTGTACCAGGGCATGACGATGGCATGCCTGATCGCCGCCGACCGGTACATGCACGTCGACGAGGAGATCCGGCCGGCCCTGGCGCGGGGCGAGACCGTCGTCTGCGACCGGTACGTCGCCTCCTCGCTCGTCCTCCAGGTCCTCGACGGCGTCGGCCGCGACATCGTCTGGGAGATGAACCGCCACGCCGACATGCCGGACCTGGCCGTCATCCTCAACGCACGCGCGGACGTCATCAGCAAGCGGCTGGCCGAGCGCGGCCCGCACAGCCGCTACGAGCGCGAGGCGGGTTCCAGCGAGCGGGAGTGCGCGCACTTCCTCGAAGCCGCTAGGTTCCTGATGGCAGCCGGTGTCCGCGTCCTCCAGCTCGACACGAGCACCGCGGGGCCGCAAGAGGTCGCCGCCGCCATCGTCGCGGCGATCAAGGAGCCGTGGACCATGAGGGGCAGCGCATGACCACGCTGGACGTGCTGACGTTCAACCTGAACTACCCGGGCCGGGAACGGGCCGAGCGCCAGCTCGCCTACCTCGCGGCCCGGCCGGAGCAGGTTCTCGTCCTCACGGAGACGGCGAACAACGCCGGATGCGTCTTCCTCGCGGAGCGGTTCACCGCGGCCGGCTACAGCGTGACGTTCCCGCGGCCGAAGCCCCCCGAGCGCGGCGTGATGATCGTGAGCCGCCTGGCCACCCGGCTGCTGGAAACAGGGATCACCTACCTGCCGCACCGTGCGGTGGGCGTGAGCGTGGACACCGACGAAGGACCCGTCGACATCCTCGGGCTGTACGTCCCCTCACGGGATGCCAGCAAGCACAAGACCGAACGCAAGCGGCGGTTCCTCCGGGAGGCACAGCAGGTGCTCCCCGACGGCGCGCACGACGCGCGCCGGATCGTGCTGGGCGACTTCAACGTCCTGGAGCCGTCCCACATCCCGCACTACCGGTTCTTCGCCCCCTTCGAGTACGAGTTCTACGACTGGCTCGGCAACAACCTGTACGTGGACGCCTTCCGGCATCTCCACCCGGACAGGCCCGAATACTCGTGGGTGGGCCGGACGGGCGACGGCTACCGCTACGACCACGCCCACGTCTCGCGCGCGCTCGTGGACAGCCTTCACGGCTGCTCGTACCTCCATGAGCCGCGCCTCATGGCCGACCGGCTCACCGACCACTCCGCGCTGACGGTGCGCCTCGCCGTGACCGCGACGGACCAGCTGCCGGTGGCCGCGCCCGGGACGGGTGGCCTGGTGCCGTCCGCCCTGTTCTGATCCATCCGTACAACCCAGCAGGAGAACGTGATGAACGGTGAGCTTGCGCCCGGCGTGGACCTTCGCGGTGTGAACCTCATCCGGGAGTGGCTGGACGCCGAGGCCGGGCAGGGCGGGGACAGGGACAAGCAGATGATGCTGCGCGTCCTCAAGATCACGGAAGAGGCCGGTGAGGTCGCGGAGGCCCTGCATGGCGCGCTGGGGGGCAACCCGAGGAAGGGCCACTCCCACACCTGGGAGGACGTCGAGAAGGAACTCGTGGACGTCGCGGTGACGACGCTCGTCGCCCTTTCGACACTCAACCCGGAGGGCTGGGAGAAGGCACTCGGCGGGAGGCTCCAGCACCTCGTCGGACGCATTCCCGGGGCCGGAACCGAGGGCTAGAGAGCTCTTCTGGCCAAACGGCTGCGGCCTATGCCAGACGGTAATTGATTGATTGCCCTTGATCTGTGCTCCGCAAGCAGCGTGAGGCCCGGCGGTCGCCTGCCTGGTTTCGTAAGCGAGAGGGTTCTGGCTCGCCCTCCGTGAACCGGTCAGGTGGGTCATGCGACGTAAGTTCAAAGGCTGTGGTTCTGGTGCGTTTCTGTGGCGAGAAAGTCGCGCGCCGCGGAGGTGATCTGGTCGCGGACGTGCTGCTGGTCCAGATGTTGATCGTTCAGCAGGTCGAGCGCTCTGGCCAGATCAACGATGGGTTGCAGCGCGTCGGGGTAGTCGAGTTCGGCTGCGGACTCCTCATAGATCAGCTTGGCTCCGTGTACGGGATCGAGCTGGCACGCCACGATCTGGCCGGCTCGCCAACGGGCCGCGGTCCATCGCGCCTTGGCAAGGTCTTCCGAGGCCAGCGGCAGCAGACCCAACTCTTCCAGCACAAGGTCGAACAGCTCATGGGCCTGCGGGTACTCACCGCGCGCGAGCCCAGCCAGCAGGGGAAGCGAGGGAACCTCGATGTCGGCCATGAGGGCGTCCAAGCCCAACTGGACCAGATAGTCGTCCGAGGGGCGATGCCAAGGGGCCATGGTCAAGTCTGCAGCGGCCATGCGGATCAGACTGATCGCTACTCCGGCGTCCACGCTGTCCCCCTCAGAGGTCGTTTTCGTCCGATGTTTCATCCCGAGATCAGGTGTTTGGTGGGGCTTTTCGGGTCGCGCCAGGAGATGGTGTTCTCGCCGGTGAGTCGGCGGGCCATGAGATCAGTCATGGCGAGGTTGACCAGGGCCTCCGAGCGGTTGGGCAGGGCTTCGTAGTCGCGGGCCAGGCGGCGGTGGAGCATGAGCCATCCGTAGGTCCGCTCCACCGCCCACCGCTTCGGGATTGGGGTGAAACCCCTGGTGCCGGGCTTGCGGGCGGTGATCTCCATGTCGATGCCGAGGGTCGCGGCGTGCTCGACGAGGTGCTGGCGGTAACCGCCGTCGACCCACACCTTGCGAACGGTGGGGTGCTCGGCGGCGACCTGGTCCAGGAGCCGGGTGCCGGCGACCGAGTCCTGCACGCCGGCCGCGGTGACCAGCACAGCCAGCAGGAGGCCGAGCGTGTCGGTGACGATGCTCCGCTTCCTGCCGACGATCTTCTTGCCCGCGTCGACGCCCTGACCGGCGGCCGGGACACTGGTGGAGGTCTTGACGCTCTGCGCGTCGATCACACACGCCGACGGTTCGCCGTCCCGTCCCTCCTTCTTCCGCAGCAGCTGCCTGAGTAGGCCGTTGAGCTGGGCGAACACACCCTCATCCGCCCATTTCGCGAAGTAGCCGTAGACGGTGTTCCAGTGCGGGAAGTCGTGCGGGAGGTAGCGCCACTGGACTCCGGTGCGATCCACGTACAAGATCGCGTCCATGATGTCGCGCAGGTCGTGCTCGGGCGGCCGGCCGAAGTCCAGGGCCCTGCCGCGCCGCTCGAAGCGCCAGGCCGAGAGCACCGGCTCGATCAGCTCCCAGCGGGCATCGGACAGATCACTCGGATACGGACGTCGCTTCGCCATGCTTCCGGCGTACCGCCCCGAACCGAGTGCGCCCAGGCGCACAGCCGCGATGACGGAAGCGCTTGGGAAACGACTTCCTGGGATGAAACAGGCCCAGACCACACCCCGCCCCAGCCGTCACCCCATCCGGCCGACCAGCACCGATGACACCACCCGCCTCACCACCACCACCACGACCCCTCACTTCAAGAATCATCGGATATGGGGGCATCAGAGATGAAAACGACCTCTCAGAAGGCGTCGCGGATCTGCCCGTTGTCGGCGCCTGCGCGCAGGAGGGCGGTGAGCAGAAGACGGGCCTTCCAGGGGTCGAGGTGGCCGGCGGGGATCAGGCCGCGGCTGATGAGGTCCTTCTCGGAGCCGTCGAATCCGTAGGTGGCGGTGAGGGTGCTGCCCGCGCCCGTGCGGGAGGCGAAGACGACCGGGATACGCGCGGCGGCGGCCTCAAGCGCGGGTACCCAGGAGGCGGGGACATGCCCGGCACCGAACGCGGCGATCACCAACCCGTCGGTCTGGCCGAGCAGGGGTGTGAGGAGACTGCCGTCGTCGCCGAGGCAGGCCGTGTACAGGCCGACCCTGGCCCGGCGGGCTGTGCCGTCGGGGAGGGGGAGGGGCGCTGGTGTGCGGGCCGGGCGGGCGAGGAGCCGCAGGGTGTTCTCGGTCACCGTGGCGAGGGGGCCGGTGTCCGGGGCGGTGAACGCGGCGGTGCTGGTGCTGTGGGATTTGCGTACCCGGGCGGGGTCGAAGACCTGGTCGTTGAAGACGACGAGGACGCCGAGGCCGAGGTCTCGGGCGGCAGGGCTGGTGGCGACGGTGACGGCGGCGAGGAGGTTGGCGGGGCCGTCGGCGCCCGCGAGGAAGGGGGCTCTCATCGCCCCCGTCACGACCACGGGGGCCCGTCCCCGGTACAGCAGGCTCAGGAGGTAGGCGGTCTCCTCCAGGGTGTCGGTGCCCGGGGTGATCACGACGCCGTCGACCGTGTCGCTGTCGCTGTCGGTGAGGGTGTCGAGGTGTGCGGCGAGGGCCTCGATGTCGTCCAGGGTCAGGGAGGCGCCGGGCTTGGCTGCGAAGGGCAGTGTCGTCACCGTGACGCCCGTCGCGGTCAGCTGCGGCACCGCGTCGAGGAGGTCCTGCGCGTCGAGGGTGGGGTGGGCGGAACCGTCGGTGGCGGAGGGGGTCATGGCGATCGTGCCGCCGAGGCTGACCACGAGGACGGTGGGAGGGTGGTGGACGGTCACGGCGTGTTCCTCAGCTCACGGGGCCGGCGGGGAGGGTTGAGCCTATCGGCCGTGCGCTTCG
The DNA here is from genome assembly GCF_040652095.1 of Streptomyces sp. NPDC048290. Classification (NCBI taxonomy): domain Bacteria; kingdom Bacillati; phylum Actinomycetota; class Actinomycetes; order Kitasatosporales; family Streptomycetaceae; genus Streptomyces; species Streptomyces sp. NPDC048290. Next base: position 44,394 of record NZ_JBEZLM010000025.1, on the reverse strand, counting down.
GTGCCGCTTTCGCCGACGAAACGGAGCGTCCGGTCCAGGGCCGTGACGGTGAGAAGGCGGCTGCGTGGCCGCACCATGGCCGGGAGTCCGCCCTCGGCCAGCGCGGCGCAGCGGGCGGTGAGCCACGGCCAGTCCAGGCGGAGGTAGGAGGCAAGGGACTTCAGACGTGCGGCCGGTGTCCGCCCGTCGAGGGGGCCGCGGGTCCGGGCGTGGGTGATCGCTTCGCGGTAGGGGTCCAGATCGGCGCGGCGGGAGGTGGTGCCGACCCGCCACACCGACTCCTCCCGCAGCCAGTTCGCGAGGATGGCCCGGTCGGCGGCGAGAACGGCCCCTTCGAGCCGGGCGTGTTCGGGCTGCGTCGACACCCACACCCTGATGCCGTGCATCTCCATCATCGCGGCCGTGAGGAAGAACAGGATCCGCTCGTAGGGCGGGCTGGCGCTGACGGTGCTCTCGGGCAGGCAGAAGACCCGGCCGGCGGCGGGCCCGGCCGCGGTGTGCTCCAGGTAGGCGTGTTTGTGGCGGAACAGAAGCCAGGGCGCGCATTCCTCCCCCGACGCCTCGCGGGCCCAGTAGGCGGGCGTCCCGTCCAGGGCGTCGAGGTGGCGGGTGATGTATTGGGCGCACAGGCTGGAGCCCAGCCAGGCGGCGCCGACGGGGGACAGGTCGGGCATCCCGGAACGCGGCGGCGCCGGATTGCGCATGGTGGCGCTGATCTCGATGTAGTGGGAGAGTTCCCCGGCCCGCTCCGACAGCGGCCCGTCGTCGGCCAGGAGCCCGTCGTCCAGCAGGTGCAGGGCCCACACGATGCCGTAGGTGAGATCGTCCAGTTCATGGGCCAGCGGAACGAGCGGAGCACGGCCGACGGCCAGCGCCGGGCGGGCGAGCGCGGAGTCCAGCATGTACAGACCCTGTCCGCCCGCCGCGCCGAGCGAGGCCAGGACCATCCCCCGGCGCGAGGAGCGGGCGAAGTCCCGCAGATGGGGCACGTCCGCTGCCGTGATCGCGGCCGACTTGTCGGCGTGCTGCGCCTCGTAGAGGTGGACGCCGATGCTGGTGCCCTCCCAGTGGGAGCCGCCGGCCAGGACCCACGTGCCGTGGATTCCCGTATCGGCATCGCCCGGGATGTGCCGGGATGTCGGCCAGTTGTAATCCAGCTGCCGTGCGGTGCTCCGGGTGCGCCGGTGCAGCGGCTGGGGCCGCAGGAACTCGCGTGCGGGGACGAGCCGTCCCAGCTGCTCGACGGACTTGCCGAAGCAGAACTCCAGGATGCGGCGGTTGTCACCGCGCGCGGTCACCTGCCCGGCCAGCCACCGGCGGAAGGTGTTCTCCGAGACCCGGACACGCTTGAGCCGGGGGTCTCCGAGACCTTCAGCGGCCTCGCCGGCCATACGGTCCCAGAACACCCTGAACCGCGGCCAGGTCACACAGTTGAATTCTGGGGTGTCGAGAAGGTGGTACAGCAGGGTGCGCGGCTGGGCTGTCATACCGTCGCCGCCTCGTCCGGTGCGGTCAGCGGACGGCGGGTCACCCTGCGGGGCGGGGCGGTGTGCGCGTGGCCCCAGGCAGCGTGCCCGCTGGCGGTGGCGGTGGCGGCCCTGGTGGTGTTCATCGGAGGGGTTCCATTCGGGGTGCGCTCCGTACGGCGGTGCTGCCCGCAGGGGAGGGGCGGGCCGGGGAGATGGCGGTGGGTGTCATGCCGCGTCCGCCGCGGCGTCCAGGACGGCGCTCCCATCGCCCGGTAAGCAGGAACGCGGGCCGGGACCGGAGGCGATCCGTTCCTGCAGGGCGGCCAGCGCGCGGGCGGCGGGGGAGAGTCCGGCCCCGGCACGGCGTGCGTCCAGGAGGGCGGGCTGCGACACGGGGCAGCGTTCGGGGCCGCCGGCGCCCAGCCGGTACTGGGTGCCGAACTCCTGCGGCTGATGGCTGTTGACCAGGGCCCGGTCCTTGAGATGGGCCAAGTCCCGCGGGCTGGCGTCCCCGGCGCGGACGGCCTCGTGCAGGAGGGTGGCGGCGGTCGCCTGGAGGCGGGGGTCGTCGTCCGCGTGCAGGGCGAGCAGGTAGGCGGCGTGGCAGGCGTCGTCGCCGACCAGGCGCCACCCCGGCCACCGGAACTTGTCCAGGACCTGCCGCAGGAACCGGGCATGGACCTGGTCGGCGCGCCGGACCTGCCTGAGGAGATCCGGGCCGAGGTCCCCGCAGACCCGGCCGGCCCAGCGGGGGATGCTCTGTCCGGCCCGGTCGGCCAGCTCCCTCGCAAGAGCGGGGTTGACGGGTACCTGGGTCATCGGCCCGCCCCGATCGGCGCCGGGGTGTGCCCGCCGGTGAGGGAGGAACCCGGGACCGCGCAGCCCTTCTCCGCCGCCGGGGTGAGCCTTGCAAGCCGCACCGCGCTCTCGACCAGACCGAGATGGGAGAACGCCTGAGGATAGTTCCCGAGGTGGCGGCCTTCGGCGGGGTCGTACTGCTCGGCGAGCAGCCCGAGGTCGCTGCGCAGCGACAGCAGACGGGCGAACAGATCGTGGGCCTCGTCCACGCGGCCGGTCAGGGCGAGAGCGTCGACCATCCAGAACGAGCAGAGCGTGAAGGCTCCCTCGTCACCGGCGAGTCCGTCGGCTCCCGCCCCCGCGCCCCCGGTCCGGTACCGGTACACGAGCCCGTCCGGCCCGGACAGCTCGCGTCGCACGGCGTCCACGGTCCCCACGACCCGCGGATCGTCGGCGGGCAGGAAACCGACTGCGGGAATCAGCAGCAGGGAGGCGTCCAGTGCCTGTGAACCGTAGGACTGGGTGAAGGTGTTGCGTACCTTGTCGTAGCCGCGGCGGCACACCTCCTCATGGACGGCGTCGCGCAGCCGTACGAGCGCGGCAAGGTCCACCCGGGCCAGGACACCGTCCCGGGCCAGCCGGATCGTGCGGTCCAGCGCCACCCAGATCATCACCTTGGAGTGCACGAAGTGCCGCCGGGGCCCGCGTACCTCCCAGATGCCCTCGTCCGGCTCCCGCCACAGCACCTTCAGCCGGTCGACGAGTCGCTCGATCAGGGCCTCGGTGTCCCCGCACCGGGCGAGACCGCCGCGGTGGGCGAGGTACAGGGTCTCGATCACCTCCCCGTACACATCGAGCTGGAGCTGCCCGGCGGCCCCGTTGCCCGCCCGGACCGGCGCCGACCCCTCAAAGCCCGCCAGCCAGTCGAGGTTGCGCTCGGGCATCTCCCGCTCACCGGAGATCCCGTACATGATCTGCAGGTTCTCCGGGTCACCGGCCACCGCCCGCAGCAGCCACCGCCGCCACTGCCGCGCCTCGTCGCGGTAGCCGGTGGCCAGCAGCGCGCCCAGGGTGACCGCCGCGTCCCTGATCCAGGTGTAGCGGTAGTCCCAGTTCCGGACACCGCCGATCTCCTCGGGCAGCGACGTGGTGGGCGCCGCGACGATCGCCCCGCTCGGCCCGTACGTCAGCGCCTTCAGCGTCAGCAAAGATCGGACCACCGCTTCCCGGTGCGGGCCGGTGTAGGTACACCGGGCCGCCCACTCCTCCCACACCCTGCGGGTCGCCGCGAGCGCCGGTCCGGACCTGACCCGCTCGGGCGGGGCCTCGTGGGACGGGCTCCAGCTCAGGGTGAACGCGACCCGCTCCCCCTCCCGCAGAGCGAACTCGGTCACCTCACCGGCTGGTACGTCACCGGCCTCGGACTCGATGTCCAGCCACACCGCGTCGGGGCCCGCGACCGCGCGCATCCGTCCGTGCGCCGAACTGATCCACGGCACGGTCGCGCCGTAGCCGAACCGCAGACACAGCTGCGACAGGGCCGTCACCGTTCCGGACACCGCCTCGGCGATACGGATCACACGCGGAGCACACCCGTCCAGGGGCATGAAGTCGGTGACCCGCAGGGTCCCGGTGGGCGTGACCCAGTCCGACTCCACCACGAGCGAGTCGCCGCGGTAGGCCCGCCGGGTCGCGGCCGGTGCGGGCTGCCTGGAGGTGGGGACCGGGCTGATGCGCCAGAACCCGTTCTCGCTGGTCCCCACAAGTGCGGCGCACACTGCGGCACTGTCGAACCGCGGCAGGCACAGCCAGCCGATCGTCCCGTCCTGGCCGACCAGAGCGGCCGTCCGCATGTCCCCGATGAGTGCGTAGTCCTCGATACGCCCAGCCATGCCATGTCCGTCCGTGCGGGGCGCCGTCCGATCCGGCGACGCCATGGTGGATAGAAGAGGGGAATGTGTGCCGTGGTCACCCGAACCCGGCTACGGCTGCGCAAGACCGCACAGATCAAGCTGCTCGGGGCCGACCCGCGACGGCGCCGCGGACGCCTGGACCGGGCCGCGGACGATGACCGCCACGCCGTCCGCCGTCAGCGGGGGAGCGGACGCCCGCTCCGGCGCCGGCTCCCCATCGCGGCCAAAGCGATCACCCATGCCGCAGCGGCACCACGGGTCGGCGGGTGACTCACGCAGGCCGTAGAACCGCGCCCGCTGCGCCTTGCTGAGGTCCGGGGGCAGTGGCTCGCCCCAGGTGACACACGGCCCGCTGCTTGCGACCCTGCTGAATCCCGGCCTGCCTTCGAGCTCCCGCGCGGTCAGCGCGGCGAAGGACGCATCGAGCATGTCCGCGCGGCCTCCGCGCCGCCCAGGGCCTGCGGGAACGGCGAGCAGGGCAATCCGGTAGCCCGCCACCGCAACTGCCTGCTCCAGCAGAGCGGGGTTGGCCAGCCGGGCCGCCCAGAAACCGAAGTCGAGCGCCTCCCCGGGCGGCAGGAGACGCACCCCGGGTCCGATCCCGGCGTACGGCGGGTTCACGGCGCCCCACCCTTCAGCGCCTGCGGGCGGCCGGTCTCGACGGGGCGCGAGGGCCCGCCGGTCCGGCCGTCGGGCAGCAGGTACCCGCCGTCCTCGAACAGGATCAGGCCGTTGCACAGGGCCGTGTAGCCCGCCGCGGGGAAGTGGTCGCGGATCTTCGCGGCCTGGCAGTCCTCGGAGTCGGCCGCCGGACAGGGGTCGCGGTGCTCGCACGCGAGTCCCGCCGCGCACATCCCGGCGAGGACTTCCTGGACCGCGAGCGCCAGCACCCCCAGGTGACTTCGGACGTGCTCGATGCCTGGGGGAACGTGCGTGTCCTTGACCGTCAGGGCTCGGTGGTAGGCGTCGGCCAGCGGGGGCGGTCCGGCACTGGCGGTGTACCCGAGTTGCATGAGCAGGCCGCGCAGCTTGCGCAGCAGCGCGTCGGCGTGACGGGCGGTCTCCACGGGCAGGGCGTGGTCGTCGAGGACCAGCGCCAGGACGTCCCTGACGGCGGCCACGGTGGGGGCATTGGTCCGTGCGTAGGGTGCGCGCGGTTCGGTGTCTTCCCGGGGCTGGCTCATCGGCCCCACCGCGCCGTGCACTGCAGGCGAGGGCGCCCGGCCGTTGCGGTGCCGCTGGTGAGCGCGGACACCGGCCCGCCGTTCACCAGTGCTGCCCTGCCGGCTGTCATCCTCGCGCGGGCCAGGCTGGTGCGCGGTACGGGTGCTGTCAGCGCGCACGTTGTGCCGGCGGCCAGTAAGAGGGTTTCGGGCATCGGGGCCGCGGGGCTCCACGGGCACGCGGACGACGGTGCCTGACCGGGAGCGGAAACGGTCTGCCGCTGCTCGCGGGTGCCCGCCGGGGGCGGGACTTTGAGGGTGCACCAGGTGCATTTCCCCGTCCCGTCGGTGCGGCGGCGGGTTCCCCAGGCCAGGGCGAGGGAGTCCACGATGACGAGGCCGCGGCCGTTCTCCTGGTCGGCGCCGGGATCGGTCATCTGGGCTGTGCCCTCGCCGGTATCACTGACCTCGATCCGGACGATGGCGCCCTGGTGGGAGAGCCGTGCTTCCACGTGTTCTCCGCCCCCGTGTTCGACCGCGTTCGTGAGCAGTTCGCTGAGGAGGGTTGCGACGTCGTCGGTCATGGGGGCGAGTCCCCAGTCGGTGAGGCACGCGCCGGCTGCTCGCCGTACCAGGCCGACCTGACTGCGGTCGGCGGGCACCGACCAGGCTGCTGAGAGTCCCGGGGGGTTGGGCATGGTTGCTCCCGTGGTTCTCGTTGTCCGTCCTCGCGTCTTCGGCGGGTGCGCGGTGCCGTCGCAGAAGACCGGCGCTGAGCTGTCCGTTTCCTTCGGCCTCTGATGCCGCGTCGGTCCCTGGCCGGCGTTGACCGGCGCTGTCGGGCACGACGTCCTCTGCCGCGAGCTGGTATCCATAGAATGCAGCTTGAATCTTCAGACTGAAAGTTCAGAATGAAGATTCACGATCACTTTCGATGTTCTGGAGGCTCTGTGGACCCGGACCGTGCACCCCGTGCCGCCCGTACGGCACACTTGCTCCGTAGCCGCCGACGTGGGCCGAAGAGGGAGCACTTGCGTATGAGCACGACTTCTCGTGGATCCGCCGGGAAGAGACGCCTTCTCGGCGCCAGGCTGCGGGAGCTGCGTGAATCTTCTGGCCTGACGACCGTGGAGGCCGGTGAGGCGATCCAGAAGTCGAACCCTACGATCAGCCGGACCGAGACCGGCAAGCGCAAGCCGCACCTTCTCGAACTGCGAGCGCTGCTGGATCTCTACCGTGCGGACGCGGCGACTGCGGCTGCTCTCCTGACGCTGCACGCGGAGATCACCGACGCGGGCTGGTGGGACGCCTACAAGGACGTCATGCCGTCCGGCCTGGCGAGCTACGTCGAACTGGAGGCGGAAGCGGCGACCTTGAAGGTCTTCGCCCTCGCCGCCGTCCACAGCCTGCTGCGCACCGAGGACTACTTGCGTGCCGTCCTGCGCGCGGGTTCGCCGACCGCCCCGGAGGCGGAGATCGGCCGGCTGACCGAGTTCCATCTGGAGCGGCAGAACCAGAGCCTGCTGCACCCGGACGCACCGGCCGAACTGATCGCCGTGATGGACGAGGCCAGCCTGCGGCGCGAGGTCGGGAGCCGCTCCGTGCTGAAGGCCCAGCTCGAACGGCTGCTCCGGCAATCGGAGTCGCCCAACGTCACGGTGCAGATCCTGCCCTTCGACAAGGGCGCGCACGGCGCGCTCAACGGCTCTTTCACGATCTTGGACTTCCCCGACCCGTCCGAGCCGTCGGTGGCCTACGTGGACAGCCCCGGCGGGAACCTCTACCTGCAGAAGTCGCCGGACATGCGGCGCTTCGAGAGAGTGCACGCGGCTCTGCGCGGCTCCGCTCTCGACGGCCCCGAGTCCCGGCGATGGCTGCACAGTGCCCTCAAGGAGATGTGAGTCATGCTGCCCGATCTGAGCACCGCCCTGTGGTGCAAGTCCAGCGCCTCGGAGACCGCCCAGGGCTGCGTCGAAGTCGCCGTCCTCGACGGCGGGTTCGTGGCCGTGCGCGACAGCAAGGACACCACCAGGGACCCGCACGTCTATCCGGCCGGTGACTGGCAGGACCTCGTCGCCTACCTGCGCGGCGAGCGCCCCGCGGCAGGCCGCATCCGGGTGGACGTCTCCGCCGGCGGAGTCACCCTGAGCGACAGCCACGACGCGGGGGTCCGCCCCCACGAGTACACCCACCACGAATGGACCTGCTTCGTCGACGGTGTCCGCAACCGCGAACCACAGCTGATCGCCGCCTGAGCACACGTCCGGACGGGAGCCGGGGGACCAACCCCGGCTCCCGCCCCGCACCGGAGGAACGCGGCGCACACCGGGCCGTTCGCCACCGTCGTCTGCGGCCAGAGCCCCGGCCAGCTCACGACATCGATCCCGCGCATCCTCGGGGCCGACGGCCACGACATCCGTGTCACCAGCCTCGGCGCCGTCGACGGCACGCCCGTCCCCGGCCTCGCCCCCTGCTACCCGCCCATGGGACCGTGCGGTGCCGTGCGAGTCCCAGCCCGGGGCGACGAGATGCTCCCGCACTACTGGGACATCGTCCCCACGACCGAAGACTGAGTCCCGGTCCGGCTTGACCGGAACCACCGAGGCCGTGCTGCTTGAAGGGCCGGGGGGAAGCCCACCGGTCCGATGTGTACGGAGGCTGAGGCACATCGCAAGGGTGCGAGTCCCCCTTCGAGCGGTCTGCTCACCCAAGGCTTCGGCTCGCATGCGGAAGTCGCCGCGAATGAGCGAAAGGACCACTGGGCCGCATGTGCCCCATGAGCTGCTCGTGTTGAAGAGGCAGCCGGCCCGGCTCTGCACGCCGGGCGCAGAGCATCCGGCGGCCTCGGTGCCGCTGGTACGTTCTGCGGTCACCGAGCGCCGTTGTCCCGGAACCGGGCAGGGCAGGCGGATGACCGCAGGGAGGCCGGACGACGTCGGCACGGGGCTTCTCCGATGAAGTAGAGGGACTGACAGCGGGCGCGGAAGGCGGGCGAGCCCGGCCGGCGCGGCAGTTCGGGCCTCTTGCGCTGGAAGCCCGGCCTGATGACGTGACGGGGAACACAGCTCCGCCACGCACGGTGATTGGGGCAGCAGAATCCCGTGATCGCCTGGACATCTCCACGGCCCCCGGCACGACGTGAGCCGACATGTTCCGTCATGCGGACGACATGTCTGCTTCCGGGGAACTTCCAGCACTGGAACTGCTGCGTTCCGTGCCGTCGGGTGCCTAGCGTGGTAGGTACAACTACGAGTTGAGGAGGGCCACGCATGGACCAGTCGCCACTCATCCGTACTCTGCTGGAGCAGAAGGGCTGGGGGGACTACACGGTTTTCAAGGCCCGTTACGAGGAGGCGGCCCGGTACCTCGCGCAGACCGAAGGGCCCGTGGCACTGGCGACGGCGTCGATCGACGAGCGGCAGTTCCAGCGGTGGAAGAACGGGGAGCTCAAGTCCCTTCCCCGTCGCGAGGCCCGGCAGATCCTGCGGCACCTGTTCCCCGGTGTCCCCGTCGAAGCTCTGTTCGCCCCCGTACCGGGAGGAACGGACCGGCCGGACAGGGCCGGTGGAGCAGAACACCGGGCGTCGAGGGGTGTGCGCCGCGGACCGGCGCCGGACCTGCCCGCGGGGGTGGCCGACACGGTGAGCCAGGCGGCCGACGAGTCGGCGGCGTTCGCCGCCCGGTGTGAAGCCACCAACATAGGCCCGCACACACTGGAGCAGCTGGAGGCCGACATCCGGCGCCTCGTCACCACCTACCCCAACCGCCCGGTCGGTCCGGTGTTCACCGAGGTCCGGGCCCTGCGGGACAGGACGTTCACGCTCCTCGAAGGACGCCAGCCGCCCGCCTACAGCCGCGACCTGTACGTCGCGGCGGGCGTCCTGTGCGGAGTCCTGGCCAACGCCAGCTTCGACCTCGGCAACTACAGCGCAGCCCAGACACAGGCCCGCACCGCGTTCCTCTGCGGCGAACTGGCCGGACACCACGGCCTGCGCGCCTGGGTACGCGGACTGCAGGCCCTCATCGCCTACTGGGACGGACGCCCACGCGACGCCGTCGGCCTCGCCGACGCCGGAGCCGTCTTCGTACCCGAGGCGGGCACCGCACACATCCGCCTCGCCTCGATCAAAGCCCGCGCCCTGGGCCAACTCCAGGAAGCCGCCGCCGCCGCCGACGCCCTGCGTCACGCGGCCGAACTGCGCGAACAGCTCACCACCGGCGACGACCTGCCCGGAGGCATGATGGCCTTCCCCCGGGAGAAGGAACTGTTCTACGCCAGCTCCACTCACCTGTGGCTCGGCGGAGATCACCATGTCGCCACCGCCGCCCGCCACGCACAGGACGCGGTCACCGGGTTCGAAGCTGCCCCGCCCGGCGAACGCCGCCTGGGAGAATGGGCACTGGCCCGCATGGACCTGGCCACCGCGCGACTCGCCCAGGGCGAACTCGACGGCGCCGCCGACCAGATCCACGAAGTACTCGGCGTCAGCGCCCGCCGCGGCACCGAATCCGTCCGCAAGAGGCTCACCCAGTTCAGCCGGGGCCTCGCCCGCCATCCCGCAGCCTCCAGCCCCCACGCACTCGCCCTGCGTGAAGCCATCGCCGCGCACCAGAGTTCCCGCCCCGCCGAACTGCCGCCAGGAGCACCCGCGTGATCGTCACCGTCCTGCATCCCGGAGCCATGGGCGCCGCCGTCGCCGCACAGGCCGCAGCCAAAGGGCACCAGGTGCTGTGGGTGCCCGACGGACGCAGCACCGCCACCCGCGACCGCGCCGAACAGGCCGGACTGACCGCCTGCGGCACACTGCGCGAAGCCGTCACGGCCAGCGACCTGGTGCTGTCGATCTGCCCGCCGCACGCCGCCGAGGCCGTCGCCCGCCAGGTCGCCGCACACGCCTACACCGGGGTGTACGCCGACGCGAACGCCATCAGCCCCCAGCGCATGCACCGCATCACCGGCATCGTCCGGCCCGCAACTGCGGTGGACGGGGCGATCCTCGGACCCCCGCCGAGAGACGGCAGAACCTGCCGCCTCTACCTCGCCGGCCCCGGCCACACCACCGCCGCCGTGGCCGCACTGTTCACGGACACCGCTGTCGAGACCCGCAGCGCCGGAGATGCGATCGGCTCGGCCAGCGCACTGAAGATGGCCTTCGCCCACTTCCAGAAAACCGCACGGACACTTGCCGGGCTCTCCCACGCCCTGGCCGACACCCACGGCGTCGCCGCACTCCTGACCGACGAGGCACACCGGATGACCTCGCAGATCCTCTCGGACCCCGGATACCTGCCCAGCGTCGCCGCCCGCGCCTGGCGCTGGGCACCCGAGATGGAAGAGATCGCCGACACCCTCGACGACGCGGGACTCCCCACCGACCTCGCCGCGGCGGCAGCCACCGTCCTGGCCCACTGGGAAAGCGACAAGGACCGGACCGACCTCACCCTCCCGGAAACCCTCGACCATCTCCGGCACACCACTAACCCGTAACAGGCCGACGGCCCCGCTGCGCGGTGGGCGGACATCGCTCTGGGCGCCGCAGGCACACTGGGAACTGCGACCCCCACCGAGGAGCACCGCCCCGGGCTGTCCGGATCCACCTCCCAAGCCCACGAGGCGGGGAGCAGGGACGCCGTCGAACGCAGCGACCAGCCCTTCGCCGCCGGGGACAGACTGCGAGTCTGCGGCTACGGTGGCACAGCAGCAACATCCTTCCCGTGCACCATCGGTGTCGACGGCCGCGAGATCCGTGTCACCGGCCTCGACGCCGTCGACGGCACACCTGCCCTCGACCTCGCCCCCTACTTCCCGCCCATGGGACCGCGCGGCGCCGGGCGGGTACCTGTCTAGATGCTCCTGCCCTACTGAGAAACCGTGCCCATGCCCACGGCCGGGATCTGGCCCATTGCCCGATGCCGCGGGTACCGCCAGGGCCCGGCGCTGCGTTGCAGAGGTGCGGGTCGGGGCGCTGGACACACCGCGCCGCCGGTTGGCCGACCGGGAAGGTTCCGGTCGCCGGTGAGCTGGGGCGGGGGCGGTAGGCGCGGGCATGACGGGGCAACTCCTTGAAGGGGTTACGGGTCCGGGCATCTCATGTGCCGGGGACGGGGATGCTATGTGGCCGAGGGGGTGACGGGTTCACGCTTGTGAACGTTGTCGGGGACGTGCTTGGTCCGGCCGGTCATTGAGGCAACTGGCAGTCATTCGGAGGTGGCGAGTTCGGCGTGATGCGGGTTGTTGGTGAGGATGGCGGTGGTGTCCTTGCCGCGGGGGCTGGGGGTGATGATGAGTTCCGAGGTGAGGGTCCGGACGAGTTCCAGGCCGCGGCCGTGCGCACCATGGGTGGACGACGGCTGGCCGGCGGGGAGCCGGGGGTCGTGGACGATGGCGACGGCGCCATGAGGGGTTCGCTGGAGGAGCAGGCTGGCGGCCTTCGCGCTGCCGGGGCCGGGGAGTCGGCGTGCTCGACGACGTTGGTCAGCAGCTCGGTGGTGATGCGAGCCAGGCGGTCGACGAGGTGTTCCAGGCCCCAGAGGCGGGCATGACTGCTCACGATCGTCCGTACGAGGTCGATGGACTTCGGGGCGAGGGTCATGGTCAGTTGGCCCGGTGAGCTGACCGTCCGGGTGCCGGTGGCGGTGGTGCTGTCGAGGGGCGTCATGTCCTGGTCCACTTCGTTGGCCGGAACTCCCCTATGGGGGTGCCGGTTGCGGTGTGTACTGACCTTGAACCGTTCGGCAACCATTCACGCAGAGCCCGTGTGGCCTGTGGAGAAGCTGATGCGGATGCTTCAGAAATCCGCATCGGGGCGAGGAGTGAGCGATGCCGCAGCCGGAGAAGGCTCTCGATCCGGGCGCATCACCCCAGCAGTGGTTCGGGTACGAGCTGCGCCACCGGCGCAAGGCCGCGGGGTACGCCACGGTGGGGCCGTTCGCCGAGGTCGTGCGGGTGGGCGGGGACGTCATCCTCAAGATCGAGAAGGGCGTCTACCGGTGCCCGAGGTACCTGGCGCCGCGCCTGGACGACGCACTCCGGACGGGCGGTCTGTTCGAACGCGCGTGGCAGATGGTCTTCGGCGATGCGGATAAATCCGCGCCGGATGCGGATACTTCACGGCCCGATGCGGATGCGGCATCCGCGCACCTGCTCGAAGGGCGCATCCTGAAGGGGTACTCGTCCCTCGACCCCGGGAGCGCCGACCCCATGGAACGCCGCGCCTTCTTCGCCGTGGGCACCCTCGCCGCCCTCGCACCCCTCGACCTCGCCCGCCTGATAGCCCCCACCTCCCCGCCACCCCTTCCGGTGAAGATCACCCCGGTCGAGATCAGGCAGCTCACCGCCCTCGCCGACGGACTGCGCGGCTGGGACCACGCCCAGGGCGGTGGCGGCATGGTCGGCCAGATCGCCTCCCACTCCATGCACTGGGCCGTACGCCTCCTCGCCGTCGACTGCCCCGACGCCTTGCGCGCCGGCTTCCACGGCGCCGTCGCCGGCCTCGGACTGGTCGCCGGCGCAAGCCACTTCGACGCCTTCCGCCACACCGACGCCCGCGTCGCCTTCCAGGTCGCCGTCGAGTGCGCCGAACTCGCCGGCTCCTGGCACCTGCGGGCCAAGGGCTACAGCTTCCTCGCCCGCCAGGCCGTGTGGACCGGCCAGCCCGACGACGGCATCACCCACGCCGAGAAGGGCCTGGTCCGCTCCGACCGGCTCACCGCCACCGAACGCGCCATGCTCCACACCGCCCGCGCCCGCGCCTTCGGCAAGCTCCGCAACGTCCGCGAGACCCTCGCCGCCGTCGGCGCCGCCGACGACGCCTTCGCCCAGCGCAACCCCGGCGAGGACCCGCCCTGGATGGCCTACTACGACGAGGCCCAGCACCACGGCGACACCGCGCACGCCCTGTACGACCTCGCCACCGGCATCGACGGCCAGGACGCCGCCCAGGCCGGCGACCGCTTCCGCGCCGCCGTGGCGGGGCACACCGACGCCTACACCCGCTCCAAAGCGATCTCCTGCACGAAGCTCGCCTCCCTCACCATGATCAAGGGCGACCCCCGCGAAGCCGCCGCCCTCGGCCACACCGCCCTCGACCTCTCCGGCACCCTCACCTCCCGCCGCGCCGCCCAGGACCTGCGCGAACTCGCCCACCACACACGGCGCCATCCCACCGTCCGGGAAGCGACCGGGCTGGCCCGCCGGATCACCACCGTGTTGCCCGCATGACCCCGGGCACCTCCCGGACCATCCCGGCCGCCCTCATCGAGGCGTGCCGGGCCGCCGGTCTGCCATGGGAAGACGCCCACCCGCTGCGGATCGCCGAGAACCAGACCTGGCTGCTCCCCGGGACGGTGGTGGCACGGGTCACCCAGCCGGGGCAGGACCGGGCCGCCGCCGGTGAAGTACAGGCGGCCCGCTGGCTCACGGGCCACCAGGTCCCCGTCGTCCGCCCCCTCGACATCCACCAGCCGGTCATCGCCGACGGGCACCCGGTCACCTTCTGGGAACACATCCCCGGCCCCCACACCCCCGGATCACCCCTCGACCTCGCCCGCACCCTCAAGCACCTGCACGGCCTGCCCCGCCCGCCGTTCCCCGTCCGGCCGCTCGACCCCTTCGTCCGCATACCCGAACGCCTCGACGCCGCCAGCACCCTGCCCGCCCCGGACCGGGCCTGGCTGTCCGGCCTTCTGGACGACCTGCGCACCCAGTGGACCGGCCACCGGCCGGCAGGCCGGTCCGAGACGACGGTCCATGGCGATTCCTGGCCCGGGAACATCATCCGCACCACGACCGGCGTCCGCGTCCTCGACCTGGAACGCTTCTCCCTCGGCCCCCCGGAGTGGGACCTCGTCTCCACCGCTGTCCGCACCTTCACCACAGGCGCCACCACCACGGCCGAGTACGCCGAGTTCAGCACCGCCTACGGCCAGGACGTCACCGAATGGGACGGCTACCCTCTCCTCGCCGCCGCTCGCGAACTGCGCATGACCACCTACGCCGCCCAGCACGCCGCCACCGATCCACGCTGGCACGACCAGGCGCAGTACCGGGTGGACTGCCTCCGCGGACGGCACGGCCCACGGCCCTGGACCTGGAACGGCATACTCTGACCCCCCGGCGGCGCCCGCCGCGATCCACCAATGCCCTCAGGACGCACCGGGCCGCGAGCACCGGTGCTCCCCGCCGACTGACGGGAACCACCGCCGCCTCCAGCTCGGTGTCAGGGTGGGGGCACCATCCGCACCACCGTGATCTTCACGACGTTCACCGCGACGTAGTAGCGGATGAAAACGCCCGATACAGTCGATTCCCGTCGGTCCCTCTCCCCGCCGACCGGGCTGGAGCCATGACCGTACGGATCTCTGCCCAGAGTCCTCGCCATCTCGGCGCGGAACCCGGCCGCCCCCGCGTACTGCTTGAGCGTCGCTTCAGCCACCGGCGCGTACGCGATCTCATACCGGCTCACGCAGCACCCCGGTCCTCGGCTTCCAACCGGGCGAACTCGTCCTCGTCCTGCGCGTCGGACGCCAGATTGAGGACCCAGTGCCGCACCACATCAGCGATGGTCTCCGCCGTCGCCCGCCCCAGCTCTTCCTCGAAACGGGCCCGCTGGTCCTCGGGCAGAGCGGCCCGGATTCCGTCCACCGTGTCCGGGACCGCGACCCGCTCCTCGTGACGGACCGTCCATCTCGTCGCGCTCTGCTCAGGCATACCGGAACGCCTCTCCACACTCGCGCGCACGGCACCCGCCGCGCGCATGGGCGTGGACCAGCCTAGGACGCGACGGCTCGCCCGGAGTCCTGGACGGCAGGGGCGCGGGGAGCAGCCGGGGGCGCGTACTGCGGCACTGTGCGCCAGCCGCCCGGGCAAGGCGGCCCTTTCACACCACCAGGTTCATGCGGCGTGCGAGCCCGGCGAGGGCGCGCCGGTCGGCTGGGGTGCGGGAGCGGGCGACGAGGTGGGCGGCGGTGTCCCGGGCGACGGGATCGACGCGGATGCGCTGCGGCGCCGCTGCTTCCGCGTCCAGCAGGTGCCGGACGGCCTCCTCCCGGTGCCGGGGGAGCTGGGCGTACGCGCGGGCCAGGTCGGCGTGGAGCACGGCACGCCGTCCCGCGGTGGCCACCTGCCCCGGCTCCACCTTGGTGCCGGCCTCGACGGCATGGGCGTGGAGTCCCAGCGCCGAGTTGAGGCTGACGTGATGGACCTTGACGTTCGCCGGGCCGAAGTTCAGGTGCCACACACGGGTTTCCCCGGTCCGCTCGGCGAGGCGTCCGGCCTCAGTGAGGTGCCCGAGGACGTCGTCGGCGTCCTGGCCGGTGCCGCGCCGGAGCTGGGTTGCAGCGGAGGCGGAGATGAGGTGGAGCTCGCCGAGGAGGGCCTCGGCGGCGGGGCGGGCGAGGTGCGGCTGAAGCTGGTCGGCGGCGGCCCGGGCGCGGGTCAGGGCCTGGTCGGGGCTGCCGGCCGCGAGCAGGATGTGGGTGTGGAAGAAGGCGGAGGAGGCGGTGCGGACGGGGTCGTCGAGTTCGGCGATCACCTCGGCGGCCCGGGTGACCGCCATCCACGCGAGATCCACGTATCCGAGGGCTTTGAGCAGCAGGGCGCACGCGGGATGGTAGGCGTCGGCGAGCAGGCGCAGCAGCCGGTGGCGCGCGGGCCCGCCCGAGCCGGCGGCGGTCTGGAGATCGTTGAGCAGCGCGGGCAGGGCCGCGGCCAGCGTGTCGTAGGCCGCCGCGTGGTAGAGCCGGTTCGCCTCCCTCACCCTCCCCGCCAGCACACCCACCGGCACCGGACCCGCCGTCACCGCCGCACGGTCACCACCCGGCACATCGGGCACAACTCCCATGAGCAGCAGCCGGAGCGCTGGGATGGCCTCGTGGGCCGCAGCGGCCCGTACAGCCACCGGCAGGACCGGGGCGACCAGTTCGGACGGCGCCACCCGCAGCGCGTCCGCGACCGCAGTGATGTGACTGGCCCTGTCCAGGAGCCGCAGCCCGTTCTCCACCATCGAGAGGTATCCCGTCGACAGCCCGGACAGCCCGGACAGGGTTCGTAAGCTCATCCCCTGCCGCAGCCGACGGGCCCGTACCGCCCGCCCGATCCCCAACGCCTTCGCCGCATCCGCCTCGTCCACCCGGCCCCCCGCGTCCTTCCGGCCCAGCACCCCACGGTAGCGGCCCCCTCACCACCTGTGGTGATCTTCAGCCGCACCCGGAGCCCGAAAGAACGCCCGCCCGTGCCGCGAACGCCCGCAGCACAACACCGTCCTCGCCAGGCGCCGATCCCGCCAGGGCGCTCAGGAGCTCCCGCGCCCAGGGATCCACCAGAGTCCGCAGCGGCGCCGCACCAGCCGCCCCGGCCAACGACCGCACCGCCGCCGGAACATCACCAAACCTGGCCTCGGCGAGCGCTCCCACCACCAGCGCCTCCGCCCACAGCCCCGCGCCCCACTCATCCGCTCCCGGGAGACGGGCGCAGCACTCCAGCGCGAGCTCCGGCCGACCGGCCTCCAGCGCGGCCACCGCCCGCGCAACCTCCACCCCGGCCCGCTCCCCGACACTCTCTGCAGCACCGACCGCCGCCGCCAGGACCCGCTCCGCCTCCGAGAACTGGCCGAGCACCGCCAGCGCCACCCCCATCACCGGCCCCGTCACCGCGTCCACCTCTCCCGGATACCCGGCCCGCTCCAGCGCCCTGTCCGGCGCCCCACCGTCCAGCAGCACCCGCACTTCCTCCGCCACCAGACCCGGCGACGCCCCAGCACACGCCCGCGCCCGCTGAAGAACCGACCATGCCAGATCCCCGTACCCCCACCGCCGCAGCCACCCCGCCACCACCTGCCCGGACTGCCCGTCACCCCCTGGGCAGCGGAGTGCCGCGACGACGCCCGCCGCGCCCCGGGCGAGCGCCAGGTCGTCCCCCAGCTCGGCCGCATGCACAACATCTCGCCCTGCGGCTGCCTTCCGGCCGCCATCCGAACCGGCGGACAGATACCGGACCATCAAGGCCCGCCGTACCGCGACCACACACCCCCGAACCTCGGCGGCATCCGCCCCTGCCACGTCTAGGTACGGCTGTCCGGTGAGCTCCTCCACCCCGACCCGCAACACCGCCGCCGCACGGTGGACAAGCCCCCGCCGGTCCCACCAGCCGCGCCCCTCCTCCAGCGCGGACAGGTCCGCAGGATCCACGCCCAGGAGGTCCGCGAGGTGGTCACGCGAGATACCCCGCTGGGTCCGCCACGTCCGCACACGGCGCCCTATCGGACTTCCCCCGCCCTTCCCCTCGCTCACCCCGCGCGCTCCCATCCGGCTCGCCCCGGACCACCCGGGACTTCACCGTAACCGCGGTGACGTGTCCGGGCGGTGGGCAGCCCGGCAGGCCGCGTTCCGGCGCGGCGCAGGGCGATGGCGACCATCCGGGCGGCCTCGCCGATGACCTGGGGATCGCCGCTGGCCCCGGGGCCCCGACGTCTTCACCACCGGCCCGGACCGGTACCCCGACATCCTCGGACTCATCCGCCACCCGGCAGCCAGCTACCAACAGCGAGCGCTGAACCACCTCCACACGCTGCCCCGCCACGAACTTGCCCTCGGTCACGACCACGCCTCCAACACCCACCCCACCCACCAGGGGGGCACACCCCCGGCCAAGAACGGGAACACGAGCATCACGTTCCGTGCACCGGCCTGTGCCGTGAGTCGTAGCCTCCCAGGGACGGTGTCGGCTTTGAGAGCCGTGCAGGAGGAGTCGTTGTGGACGAAGGACAGGGCGCGCGAGCCGGAGTGGACGCGGATGGCCGGGAGGA
Organism: Streptomyces sp. NPDC048290; assembly: GCF_040652095.1. Classification (NCBI taxonomy): domain Bacteria; kingdom Bacillati; phylum Actinomycetota; class Actinomycetes; order Kitasatosporales; family Streptomycetaceae; genus Streptomyces; species Streptomyces sp. NPDC048290. Next base: position 26,248 of record NZ_JBEZLM010000025.1, on the reverse strand, counting down.
GATGCACTTCGTTCATCCGACGGCCGACCGGGCGGACGCGGCCGGGGTGATGACGCCGCGGCGGATGCGGCGCCGGCTGCCGGCTCTGGTGGTGCGGGTGTTCGTCCTGTCGTGGGGGGTCGACCGGCGCGGGACGCTGGCGCTGTTGGTGTGCCAGGTGGCGTCCGGGCTGCTGGCGGCGCTGGGACTGCTGGCGACCGCGTCGGCGCTCACCGCGGTGGTGGCGGCGGCGTCGGACCCGTCCAGGGTGTCGCGGGCGGTGCCGGCGGTGCTGGTGCTTGCGGGGGCGGCCGGGGCGCGGGCGCTCCTGGCCCTGGCGGTGACGGGTCTCGTTGAGCGGCTGGAGCCGCGGGTCTACCAGGAGGCCGGGCTGCGGCTGATGCACGCCGGTGCGGGTACGGAGATGGCCGTCTACGACGATCCGGGCTTCGCGGACCGGTACGAGCAGGCCGAGCGGGGGGTGGAGGAGGCGCAGGCCGCGCTCGGGCAGGCGCAGCACGTGGTGTCGGCGGTGGCGTCCTTGGTGGCTGCGGGGGCCGTGGTGGGGGCGCTGTACCCGTTGCTGCTGGTGCTGCTGGCGGCGAGCGCCGTGCCGAGGGTGTGGGCGGCGCTGCGGGCGGAGCGGATCACGTACGCGTCGATGGCGGACATGTCGCGGGACCGGCGGGTGCTGTACGTGCTGCGGTGGTGGCTGGTGGGCCGGGACCAGGCGGACCAGGTCCGCACCGACACGGTGGCGCCGGTGCTGCTGGAGCAGTACCGGCGGGCCGGGCAGCGGGTGCGGGCCACCACGGACCGGGCGGTCGCGGCGCGGTGGCGGGTGGGCGTGGTGGGGGCGCTGGTGTCGGGGGCGGGCACCGGGGTGCTGTGGGCGGCGCTGCTGGGGCTGGTGGTGACGGGCCGGGTCAGCACGGCGGTGGCCGGGACGGCGGTCCTGGCGCTCCGGGAAGCCGGCTTCGCGGTGCAGAGCCTGGTCACGCAGGGCAGCGCGCTGATGCTGTCCGGGTACTTCATGGACGACTGGCACCGGTTCGTGAAGGCCGCCGACGGGCAGCGGGTGGACCGCACCCGCGGCAACCGTGTGCCGCGGCGGCCCGGGCGGATCAGCCTGGAGGAGGTGGTGTTCCGGTATCCGGGGGCGGTGGAGGACACCCTGCGCGGGGTGGACTTCGAGGTCCGCGCCGGGGAGGTCGTCGCGGTCGTGGGGGAGAACGGGTCGGGCAAGTCCACACTGATGAAACTGCTGTGCGGGCTGAACCTGCCGACCGGCGGCGCCGCGCGCTGGGACGGCGCCGAGGTGCACGAGTACGACGCCGAGGCGCTGTGGCGGCTGTGCGGAGTCGTTCCGCAGGAGTTCGCGCGGTGGCCGATGACCGCCCGGGAGAACATCACCCTGGGGCAGCCGGACGAGGACGGCGACGCGGCGGTGTGGCGGGCGGCGATGGCGAGCGGCGCGGACGAGGTCATCACCCGGCTGCGCTCCGGCCTGGACACGCTGCTGGCGAAGGAGATGTGGGGAGGCCAGGCCCTGTCGTCGGGGCAGTGGCAGCGGCTCGCGCTCGCGCGGGCCCTGCACCGCGGCCGGGGCCTGCTGGTCCTGGACGAGCCGACGTCCGACATGGACCCGCGCGGCGAGCACGCCGCCTTCCAGCGGCTGCGGGACGCCGCCGACGGCGCGGCCGTGGTGCTGGTGACGCACAACCTGGAGAACACCCGGGTCGCGGACCGGATCTACGTCATGGACCGCGGCCGGGTGATCCAGCACGGCACCTGGGACGAACTCGCCCACACGGACGGGGCGTTCAAGGAGATGCTGATGCTCCGCACCGACCGGCCGGCCGCTGGGGCGGGCCTGCCCCAGCCGCTGCCGGTCACCGGGGACGGGTCATGACATGACCGGCGGCGCGGACGCCCTGGGTGAGCAGGCCGGCGACCGCCCGCGCGATCGGGTAGCCGGTCCCGTACTCGACGAACGCGAACTGCCCGTTCGCGTTCGCCTCCAGGAACCACCACTGCCCGTCCGCGTCGACCATGAAGTCGAAAGCGCCATACAGCAGGCCGAAGGCGGCCAGGTATGCGCGGACGCCGTCGCGGACGCCGTCCGGCACGTCGAGCGGGGTGTAGGAGATCCGGTCAGTGCGCTGGTAGGCCCGCCAGTCCGTGACCTCGCCCTCCCGGCCCGACGGGGAGTCGATCCGCGCACCGAACAACTGCGCGCCGACCGCGATCACCCTCACCTCGTACTGCGGCACGATCCGCCGCTGGAACTGGCACAACGCCAGCGCGACCGTGCCGTCGACCTCCTGCGGGGGGACCTCCCAGGTGTAGACGATCAGAGGACGTCCCGGAGCGTCGTCGGCATCCCGCCGCGGCACGCCCCGCAGCGTCTTGATCACCGACCGCTCCTCCGTCACGAACCCCTTGGCGTCCTCGGGGGAGTTCGTGATCAGCGTCGTGGGGACACACAGTCCGCTGGAGTGGGCGGTGGACAGCTGGAGGGGCTTCAGGCTCGCGGTCCGGTTCCGGTCGGGCCGGTTGAGCCACAACGCGTCCAGCGCATACAGCACGCCGTACAAGCCCTCGTAGCACTCGTTCGACGCCCACTCGGCATCCTCAGGCCGCATCCCCGGGACGCCGGCCTGCGGAAGGTTCGGACGCCGGTTGTAGACGGCCGTCACCTCGGCCAGATCCACCTCCCGGTGCCCGGTCGTCAGCCTGCCGCGCCACGTCCCCCGCTCGAACCAGCCGCTCATCTCGACGCAACGCGGGAGGTCCCCCGGGTCCATACGGACCACGGGGGTTCCCGCCTCACCCAGGGCCCTCACCACCATGTCGGCGGTCGGGTCCAGGGAACGGGTGAGGAGCAGGATCATCAGTCGTTGTCCTCCGTGTTGATCGCGGTGGTGGTGTGCGCGGTGGCCGCCAGGGCCCTCGCGTTGGTGTCCAGGAGCGGAACGCCCCCCAGCTCGGACATCTGCGTCACCGGATTGAGAGCGACGCCACTCAGCAGCGGACCGTCCTCGAACGGGTAGGGCGCGGAACGCCTGAGCACGAACATGGTGGTCCTCCTCTGGAGCCTGGCCGCGGCGGTTGCCGCAGCCTCCAGAGTCCACCCCATCGAGCCGAGCGGGAACGGCAGATTAGGTAGGCAGAATACGCCCCCACCCACCAGGCCAGCCCCATCCAACGACCCGATCAGAGGGACGAGTTGAACACCAACGACGCCTTACGCCGCGCCCGCAACACCCGCGGCTGGACCCAGGACCAGACCGCCGAGAAGATCCGCACCTGGCTCACCGACCACGGCCGGCCGCCCGCCCCCGGCTTCGACGCGCAGACCGTCTCACGCCTCGAACGCGGAGCCATCCGCTGGCCCCGCGCCGACATCCGCGCAGCCCTGCGCGCCGTCTACGCCGCCGACACGGACACCGCCCTCGGCCTCAGCCCAGGCCGCGCCCCCCGCACCCCGCACACACCCGCCCCGGACAGCCCACCACTTCAGACGGCCGGAGCGTTTCCAGCCCCAACGCTGACACCACCCCCTAGTCTGGACACCCTCGGACGAGAGGACGGTGAAGACCCTGTGCGGCGAAGGAAGCTGCTGCTCGCAGGTCTGGCCGCCACAGTCGCCCAAGCCCCTCTCACCGCAACCGGAGCCGCCCAGCCCAGCGAGGCGCTGCTCGGGGAGCTCATCGTCGCCCGTGTCCGAGCCGCCCTGCTCGGCCCCGTCCCCGCCCCCACGAGCCGTCCCGCACCGGCCCTCGCCACGCACCTCACCCACGCCCGCGCCGACTTCGACGCCTGCCGCTACGCCGCCCTCGCCACCCGCCTGCCCCGCCTCATCCACACCGGCCGCGCACTCACCACCCCCACCCACACGGACCACTGCACCCTCCTCGCCAGGGCATACCTGCTCGTCACCCGCACGCTCGTGAAGCTGGACGCGATCCAGCTGGGATGGCTGGCCGCCGACCGCGCCCGCCACTTCGCAGAGACCGGCGGCAACGCCCTCACCATCGCGGAAGCGGCCGGACAGAGCGCCGTCCTCGCCAGGAAGAGCGGCTGGCACCGCGATGCCCTGTCGATCGCCCTGACAGCCGCCGACCACTCCAGCCTCCGCACAGCCGGACCCGCCGGAACCGCCGCACGCGGACGCCTGATCCAGAACGCCTCCTACACCCTCGCCCGCCATGGCGACCGGGACGGAATGCGCGCCCTGACCGACGAAGCCGCCGCCATCGCCCGGGAACTCGGCAACACCCCGCAAAGCGACCACGGCGGCGCCTTCACCCCCCTCACCGTGCAACTCCACCGCGTCAGCGCCGAGGTCCACGCCGGAGACCCCCTGACCGCCCTCGCCGCAGCCTCCACGATCCCACTGGAAGAACTGCCCAGCCTCGAACGCCGCTCCCGCGCCCTCGGCGACATCGCCCTCACCTACGACCGCCTAGGCCGTCGCACCGACTGCCTCAACGCCCTCCTGACCGCGGAACGCCTCGCCCCACAGGAGACACACGCCCGGCCGGCCACCAAGTCGCTGATCACCAGCCTCCTGGCCTCCGGGACCGCCTCCACCGAGCTCCGAGGCCTCGCCCAACGCAGCGGCGTGGACTGACCAGAGAGGAACCACGCTCCTGAACACCGGTCGATACACTCTTCTGGGGTCGAGTGTTGTCCGTGGGCTGGAAGGCCGAGCCGTGGAGGATGACTTCTGGGCCGGATGGCCGCAACGGTGGGCCGGCGTGATACCCGGGCCGGGATGGACAAGGGTGTCGACGAGGACGCTCGGCGGCATGAGTGATGAGCCTGCGGAGGCCGGGGATCTCCTCACCCGGGCCGTAGAAGTGCGGGAAGCGCTGCCAGGGGCCGGCACCCAGTCGAGCCTCCACCGGTCGCCCCATCAGCCCCCGCTGACCGTCCATCACAGCACCTGGAACGCCTTCCCCCGGGTGGCCGCTCACCAGCCGCCTGCCACCGCGTAGCAGCTTCAATGGCCTGTTTGCCGCTGTGCCGGGGCGGTGCCGTCGCGGAGCAGGGCGTGCCCGGCGGCGGCTCGCATCGCCGGAAGGGGAGCGGGGGAGTGGCCGGTCTGGAGTTCGACTTGCCGGGCCGCCTGGTGCAGCAGCATGGGCAGGCCGCCGATGACGGTGGCGCCCGTGCGGCGGGCAGCCTGGGCGAGCGCGGTGGGCCACGGCCGGTAGACGACGTCGAGCAGTGTGTTCGCCGCTGGTGGCCAGACGGGGGCGAGCGGGTCGGCGGCGCCGGGCGGGAGGGCGGAGACGACGAGGTGTGCCTGAAGATGTCGGGTGGCTTCGGCCCAGGGCCGGATGTTCAGGGCGATCCCGATGCGTTCGGCTGCCAGTTCAAGGTCGCTGGCCTGGGCGGTGTCGCGGGCGATGACGGTCGCTTCACGGCAGCCGAGGCAGTGCAGGACGGCGAGGGCGGTGGCGGCTGTTGCTCCCGCCCCGAGCACGCAGGCGGACTCGGCGCGGGTGATCCCGGCTTCGCGCAGGGCTTGGAGCATGCCGTGGGTGTCGGTGTTCTCGCCGTGGAGCCGTCCGTCGCGGATGGTGACGGTGTTGGCGGTGCCGGTGGCCCGTACGGTGGCGGACACGTCGTCGAGGAGGTGGACGGCGGTGCGTTTGAGCGGCATGGTCAGCGACAGTCCCGCCCAGGTCTCGTCCATGCAGGCGAGGAAGACGGGGAGTTCGGCGGGGGTGCAGTCGATCGCGCGGTACGTCCAGTCCAGACCGAGGGCTGTGTAGGCGGCGCGGTGCAGCACCGGGGACAGGGCGTTGCCGACCGGCGAGCCGAGGACGGCGAGCTGCCTGGTCACGGCCGGTGGTGGAGGATCGCTGCCACGCCCTCGTCGCCTGTGGTGTGGGCGATGCCGCGCAGGACGGCGACCGGGGCGCCGCGTCCGCGCTGTCCGAGGATGATCCCTGCTGCGGCGGCGATCAGGTCGGTGAAGGTCTCCTCCTGCCGCTTGCCCGCGTGCTGGGTCGTCCGCAGCGGGGAGATCCCGGCCGCGCCGATGGAGATGACGGTGGCCCCGCGCCGGTCGGCGCGGCCGTCGGAGTCCGCGATCACCACGGCTACGGGGACGCCGGTTGCCTTGGTGAGTGCGTCACGCAGAGCGCGGGCGGAGGTATCCGGATCGCTGGGCAGCAGCCATGCGCCGTCCGGGCCGTCCCGGTCGACTCCCGCTGACGTGAGTTCGAAACCCAGCCGGTGGCGGGCGATGATGGGGCCTCGGCCTCCGGCCACAAAGTGTGAGACGGACTCGTTCAGGACGAGTTGGATCACCTCTGCCGGCTTGCCAGTGCGGGCCGACAGGTCCAGGGCCTCCGCACCGGGTGTGACGGTGGCCAGGTCTACCCGGCGGTTCTCCGAGACCGAGACCACCTTGCTGGCGACGACGACGATGTCCCCATGCTGGAGTTCGGTGCTGGTGCGGGTGAGGACGCCGGTGATGGTGCCTGCCAGGTCGTCACCGGGCTGGACCTCGGGGAAGGGCTCCAGGGCGAAGGCGGAGAAGCCGGAGGTCGGGGCGGCGGTCATCGTCGGGCTCCAGTGGGGGTGAGGACGGCGGTGTGCAGGCGGGTGTGCGCGGCGGCGAGCGTCGCGGCCCGCTGCCGGGTGGTGGCGTGCTGGGCGCTGGTGAGCCAGTCGGTCACGCGCCGCAGGTAGTGCGGCCACAGTCGGCGGGCCGCATCAGCTGCTGGTGTACGGGAGGTGACGGCGTGCCAGGCGTGTGCGACGGGAAGCGGCCACGCGTGTTCATCGTATCCGCCCGGGTGTGGGCCAAAGCTGTTCAGCGTGGTGAGCATCGACTCAAGCCGGGCGGCCTTTAGCGGGCGGTCGGCGGCCCGGTACAGCGCCCCCGAGCCGCCCGGACCGGCCGGTGGTGGGGTCCGCGCCGCAGTCAGGTGGAGCAGGACGGGCACGGCCTGGTGGTAAATGGAGGGCAGGTGGGGAAAGGACCCGGCGTGCCGTTTGGGCTGATCGAGCCGGACAGAGACCAGAGGCCCGATGGTGGTGGCGGTCAGCAGCAGGAAGGCGTCGATGCCGTACCCGTCCGCACACTCTGCGATGTCCGGGGGCAGCGCGTCGATGTGGCGGAGGACGGCCTCCAGGGCCGGGCGGGAGAGGGCGAGGTCGCCGGCCAGTGGCTGGGGGACATCGTGTCCGGTGGTGGCGGCGATCAGCGGACGTGCGAGGTGGTGGGTGAGGTTGGCCTCGTCCCAGTGGCGCGGGTAGTCGGCGATCGCGACGGCGGCCCCGGCCCGGACACGGTCCAGCAGCGCCGCGTAGAGGGCCGGGTCGGGGCCTTGGGTGTCGGTGTCGGCGATCAGCACCGCCTCGGCGCCGGTGATCTCCGGGCGGCGGGCGGCGGCCAGGATCTGGGCGCCCTTGCCCCGCCGCAGCCCCGCCAGGGCGGCTGTGCGGGCCTGGACCGGTGTGGTGGTGAAATGCCGGGAGGTGTCCGGGGTGTCGGAGGAGTCGGCGTGGACGATGACCGCCCGTGGATCGGCCAGGGCGGTGTCGACGGCGGTGGTCACGGCGGCGATGGTGGCCGGTTCGTTGCGGCTGGGCAGGATCGCGGCGGCGCTCATCCGGTCCCGGTCTCCTTGGTGAGCAGGTCGGCGGCACTCTCGGGGTCGGGGGCGTGCAGATAGTCGAACCGGCAGCCAGGGAGCCGGGCGATGAGGTGGCTGCGCCAGCGGGCCAGGTCGTGGACGCCGTAGCGGAAAGCCGGACCACGGGGCCTCCTCGCACAGACGCCCTGGGCCCGGGTTCCCGCTACGGGGAGACTGCGGGTCTGGGTCTACCGCCGCGCTGACACCAACCTGATCCTGAACGCGGCGCCTCCCGCCCCGCCTTCTGGGCCCTCACCCGGAGTCGCACTGAGCGTGTTCGTCGGGCCGACAGTCCGGGTGTCCGGGCCACGGGGCTGCGTGTGGTCGGGCATCACGCCGCCTCCCCGGCCTCGGAGCGGTAGCCGTCGGCCTGGAGCGTGAACATGGCGGCGTATTCGGCGCCGAGGGCCATCAGCTCCTGGTGGGTGCCGCTCTCGATGATGCGGCCACCGTCGAAGACGAAGATGCGGTCGCAGGCGACCACGCTCGCCAGACGGTGGGAGATCAGCACCGTGATCTGATCGGGGCGAGGCGCGTCCCGCAGCACCGCCTCGTACACGGCGTGCTCGGCGCGCGGGTCCATGCTGGCGGTCGGCTCGTCCAGCAGCAGGACGGGGGCGTTCTTGTACAGGCCGCGGGCCACGGCGATCTTCGCCCACTGGCCGGCCGACAGTTCCTGACCGCCCCGGAACCGTTTGGACAGCAGTGCTTCCCACCGGCCGGGCAGAGCGGCGATGACCTGGTCGGCGCCGGAGGCCCGCGCGGCGTCCAGTGCCCGCTGCGGGGCGGCCTCGGTGAGAGTGCCCCGGGAGATGGTGAGGTTGGCCAGCGCGCTGAAGGGGAAGCGGACCGGGTCCTGGAGCACGCAGCCCACCCGGGCCTGCAACGACTCGGCGTCCATGTCCAGCACGTTCACGCCGTCCCAGCGGACCGTGCCCCCGTCCTGGGGTTCGTACAGCCCGGCGAGCAGCCGCGCGCAGGTGGACTTGCCGGAGCCGTTGACACCGACGAACGCCACCGTCTGACCGGCGTGCAGCGTCAGGGAGATGCCGTGCAGCGCCGGGGTGTCCTTGCCCGGGTAGGTGAACGACACGTCGTCCAGTGTGATGGTCTCCACCGACTCAGGGGCGGGCAGGCTGCTGCGGCGCGGCTGCAGGGCGCGGCAGCGCTCCTGGAAGGCGAGCAGGTCATCCACCCACATGGCGTGCTCGTACAGGAGGTGGGAGACGTCGACGAGCCGGGTCAGCGAGGTCTGCGCACTCTGGATGGCGAGGACCGCGCCGGCCCCGGCAGCCAGGGGCAGCCAGTCCGCGATCAGCATGGCGGCGAGCACCGTGTAGGTGATGCCGGTGCCGATCCCGCCCACCGCCCGGCCCGCCAGAGCCAGCCCGGCCGAGCTCACGCCCAGGCGGGTGTCCTCCTCGGCGATCCGTGTCGTCAGCCGGTGATGCTCCTGAAGCAGCGCGCCCTGGGCCGTGTCGGAACGCAGTTCGGCAGCGGCATCCCGTTCCAGCAGCAGCCAGGAGAAGACCCGCACCCTGCGCTGCAGGGCGTTCCACCGCTTGAAGGAATGAAAGCGCGCCCGGGCACTGCGAACGGCCGCCGCGCCGACCGGCAGCACGGACAGCAGGAGCAGCGGCAGCAGGGCGGGGTGCAGAACGCCCAGGACACCTGCGGTGCCCACGAGCCCCAGCAGCGCCGCGGCGAGAGAGACGACCTGGCCGACGATCTGCCGGGCGTAGAACAGCCCGCGGTCGTTGGCCCGGTAGGCCTCGTCGTGCCAGTCCGCGTCGTCGACGACCTCCAGCCGCACATGTGCGGTCAGCGTGAGGAACTCTCTCTCCAGCGCGGTGCGGATCTTCGGCGTCACCCGGGCCTGCGCCACGGCAACGCCCGCCTCCAGCAGTGCCCGGGCGGACAGGAACCCGACGACGAGCGCGAGCTGGGGGACGGCCGCCCGCACCCGGTCCGCGGTCGGCCCGTCGGTGAACAGCTCCCGCAGGACCGCCACCGAGGCCATCAGCCCGAACGCCGTCATCGCCGCTGCAGCCAGCTGCAGGACCACAACCGCCAGCGTCGCGGCCCGGTCCGTGCTCCAGGCCAGCCGGCCGATCCGGCGCACGATACGCGGCAGCCGCGCGAGGATCTGTCCCACCGTGGCCCTGGACGCGGCGCCGTCGTACACGGACCAGTACGCCTCCGACAGGGCGTCGGTGATGTCACCGTCGTCCGGCCCGGCCGGCACGGAGGCGGGCGGCAGCGGCAGTTCCCCGCCGCGCGGGCCGGGCACGGCACCCTGGCGGACGCCGCCTTCGTCATCACCGGTGCTCATGCCCCGCACCTCGTGCCCCGTCGTGCTGAACGGCGCGCGAAGGCGTCGCACTGCCGCGGTCCGGGCGGCGGGCAGGAGAGCGTGGACCGCCGCCGCTGTTCGAATCCGGGGCGATGAGCGGGCGCGGGTGAAGTGTTCACGGTGTCCTCCGTCGGGGCAGCCGGTTGGTACTTGTGCTCTAAGAACGCGCCGGATCCGGGACCGTAATGGCCCCGGACGGACGAACATCTCGAACACGAATGCGATCCCGGCGTCCGGGACAAGAGCCGGCTGCCTGGTTGCTTTTGAACTCACACGTTCGAGTGGCCAACGGCATCCGGGACCCGATCAGGGGCTTGCACGATCCCGCGGACCCGGGGCAGGAGAGAGGCGGCATGCGTGGTGACGGATCACATCCAGGCCCTGCAGGAACTCACCCCCACCGAGAAGACCCTCAACCGGGCACTGGCCGCTGCACGAGCGCCAGTCGAGCGCGGCATCGCCCGCTTGAAGTCCTGGCGCATCTTCCGCAGGTCCCGGTGCAGCCCGAACCGAATGACGTCAATCGCCAAGGCCATCCTCACGCTGGAGCGGCAACGCTGAAGAAGCTCCATGTGATCGACATGAGTGAGCGTGAGTACTTCGCCCGGTTCGCTGCGCGGACCGGGATGTTCCTCGACCGTACGTCGCTGGAGGGTGTGACGGCCTTCATGGTGGGCCACGACCAGGCGGCCCAGCGGTACGGCGGGCCGGGACTGAAGGGGTGAGGGGAGTGGCTGATGGCGAACTACCAGGTCAGAAGCAGTCCCGGCTGGGTCGGCCAGATCCGGCAGATTGCCCTGCCGGACTGGCGGGGCGACTGGGATCTCACACCGGAGCAGGAGGCTCACGTCCTTGAGACGCTCTTCGAGCTGTTCGACAGGTTCCTCGGCGAACGGGACGCGGCTGCTTCGGGGGAGTAGGGAGCCAGCCGTCGCCGGTGGACGGACTGCCGACCGCCCCGGGCCTACGGGCATCCCTCACATTCCGCGGCCAGGGCCGTGCCCGGGCACCGGACGGTCTCCCGGCCCATCGGCAGGTGCTGGAGCTTGACCGGGCCGGGGCCGTTCGGATGGATGACCTCCTCGCCGACGAGGTGCCGGTAGGGCGACTCGGCGAAACCCATGGCGTGTTCCCGGTAGCCGCCCTCGTCCCGGTCGAGCAGCACCACGCTCCAACCGGGTGTCCGCGGACTGCGGCCGAGGAAGACGTGGAAGCCGAAGTCGGTCGACAGCGCCGGGACCAGGACTGCGTCGGCACCGGCGTGCGGGTGCGAAGGGCCGTCCCCGCCGGCGTCGCGGAAGGCTTGCCCGGTCTCCCGGATGTCTGTGAGCAGGTTCCATCGCATGGTCGCGGGGCACGGGAATCAGAGGTGGCTGTGGGGCGAGAGGGTGAAGCAGCTGGACGCAGACGGACGGACCGGGAGCTGGCGCTCCGGAACACAGAGGGACGAACCGTCGCTGGGATGGCGACGGTGACCACGAGTCCTGGGGGTGCGTGAAACTGGACCCGGAGGACATCAAGAAGACGCTCCGTCTCCTCGACAGGAAGAACTTCGGCTGGCCGACCCACCTGCGAGTAGTGCCATAGCGCGCGAGAGCGGAGCGAGAGCACGCCCGTTCCGCTCCCGGCGGACGCGTGGTGACCGACTCTGCTACGGCAGACCTCGCGGAGAAATGGCTGGACATCGCGTTCGACGAGGACGAGATCGCGCTGTTGGCCCAGGGCGGGAGAAGCTCGACTCCCGGCTCAGGCGGCTACCCGTAAGACACGGCGTGTTCGCGGTGTTGCAGGATGTAGAGGTCCCCGGTGTCGGGGTCGCCGACGAAGACGAACAGCTTCGGACGCTCGGGGGTCCCGAATACTTGCCAGGTGTCCATGGGGCAGTTGTCGACGGACACAGCCACCTCCTGTGACCACGGTCCGGCACCCGGATCGTACTTCCAGGTCCCGATGCCGGTGCACTGGTGGATCACGGGTTCGAAGGAGTCGTCCAGGTCGAACGTCTCGACGCGGATCGCTGTTGCCTTGCCGTCGGCCGTGAGAGTGAGCATGCCGCCTTTTCCGTCGGACCACGTCCCGGCCACCCGTTCCGTGCTCAGCCGCGGAGGCTCGTATCCGATCCCGGCGTACAGGCCGATGCTGGCGAGCGTGCCGGCGGTGACAACAGTGAACGTCCCATACAGTGCCACCCGTCCGAACATCGCGCCGCCGGAGAGCCGCGGACGGTTCGGTAGCAGCAACCTGCGGGCGACCAGCGCCGTTACGGCGAGCGCCACCGTCACCACGAGCCACCCTCCCAGGCACACCAGGAGACCGGTCTCCATGAACACCGCCGCAATCAGGGCCGGCAAGGCGGTCCCGGAGGCCGCCAGCGCCGGCGCCCACCACCACACTTCGCGCCCCGAGAACCGGCGGCCAAGCCATCCGGCCACGACCAGGAGCGGCATCACCACACCGACGGACAGCAGAGCTGCGAGGACAGCTCCGGCCGCCGCAACGAACGGCGTCATCACGACGAGGACGAGGATTCCCATCGTGTTGTAGGCAAGACCTGGACTCTCCTGGGTCTGCCCCCACACGACGAGCGCGATCGCCCCGATCACAACCTCGACGCACAGCACGGACATCGAAGCCACCAGCACCGCTCCGAACCTGTCCACCACGCGCACCTGCGGCTGCACCAGCTCCTGAGTTTCTGAGCGCATTCACCATCCCCTCCCCTCCCGCATCCTCCCCCACACCGACAGGCCTCCCTGTCCGGGGTCCCCCGACGCACGCCGGGACGCCCCGTTCCCGAACGCGGCGAAGACGGACATCGTCCGCAGCGACGCCCGTGACCGGACCCGGCGGGACCGCCGGGTCCGTACCGCACGGGTACGGGCATGCCCGGCCGCGCCCCAAGGGCCTCCGCCCGGCGACGCCCGTGCCGAAGCCGCCTGCCGCACGTTCGTCGGCCATGACGAGGTGCCGCCCGGCAGGACGAGGATCTGCCGGGCCTCTCGGCCCGTAGTTCGGACACCCTCCTCAAGGCGCTTCACACCATGTGGTGGACATGCCCGGGAAGGGCGCTGTGGGCGGTTCGCGGTGTGCCATGATCGCGCGGTGAGGAAGCTCGTTCTGTTGTCGGCCGTGGCTCTGGCCACCGCCTTCTTCCTGTCCAGCGCCTCACCCACCACCGAACTCCTCGACAGGTTCCTCACCGAGCGGGACGTGGCTGCTCCCGGGCAGTAGGGAGCCGTCGCCGGAGGACGGAGTACGGCCCGTCCGTGGCCGTTGGCCTGCTTCTCACTCTCCCGCCTGTGGGAGTCCCGCCGGTATGTCTCCCTGCTCCTGTGGAGCGGGGAGAACGAGTACTCCCTGTCCGCGGATGAAGAGGGGGGAGAGGCCATGCCGATCACGGTTGAGGGCCGCCGTCCTGCAGGTGTCGCGCTCGACGTGCCGGAGTCGCGGCTTCCGCTGAGTCCCGACGGCGCCCAGGCCATGCCGGAGCTGCCCACAGGGGAGGGGCCGTCACCGTCGCGTTGCGATTCCTCGTACCGGTGCCGGCTACCGGTGGCATCCTGCCGGGCGATATCGCCTACGACGAGGACACGCAGACCGGCACGTACGAGGGTCTGCCGCCGGGCGTCTACATGACCAAGAATCCGCCGAAGACCTACGGTCCGACACAGCCGAAGGGCGAGATGGACGCGCCGGACGATCCCGGGCCAGCGACGACTGATGCCCGAGACCGGACAGATCCTCGTTCTCGCGGGTCGCTTCGACCCGACGTGCGACCTGGTGACCAGCGAGCTGAACCGCCGTGGTGTGCCCGTCTTCCGGGCAGACATGGCCGACTTCCCGCTCAGGCTCACCCTCGCCGCATCCCTCGACGGGGACCGCTGGAACGGCACGCTGGCCAGCGACCGCCGCACCCTCGACCTCGCCTCGGTCCGCTCCGTCTACTACCGGCGCCCCACCCGGACGAGACTTCCCGACGGCATGTCCGCCGATGGCGCGATCGGTCCGTCCGCAGGTATCCCCTCTTCCCCGACCCCGTCGTCGCCGAGTCGCTGCTCGACCGGCTGATCAACACCAGTCACCAGGTCATCATGAACGGCCCCGGCTACCGGCCCAACAAGCGCCCGCGGGGGTCTGCCACGAAGGATGAGAAGGTCCTGACCAAGTAGTTCACGTTGGCCGTCGCGGGTCCCGGCGACGGGGCCCGCGGGCGCGTGGCGAGCTCACGCCTTGAACACCGAGCCGTTCTCCACCACATAGTGCGGACGCCCTACGCCCGGGCTGAGGAACCGCCAGTCTTCCCACTCCGGGCGCCCTGCCGGGAACACTTCCAGGGACATGCCGGACGAGAGCGTCAGCTGAAGGTCGAACTCGTCGCCGATGCGCACGTGGTCGACGACGGGAGCATCTGCCGCGACGACCTGCATGACGGTTGTCACGCGGTCGTCGAACCGACTCGTCCCGATCTCGCCCCCGGCCTCGAATCCGGCTCCGGCCCGCGCGCCCGGGACATGGAGATCGCCCTCCTGGACCATCGTGGAGACACCGTTGAGCAGCCGCCAGCGGCACTGCAGGTGCAGCGACAACTCCGGGCGGACTGCGTGCTCGCCACGGTGGTCCGCCCATGGCACGTCGTCACCGAACGCGAGCCAGACAAGCGTCGCGGCCCGGCCGATGGCCGTGAACGGCCGTCCCTCCAGCTCGCGCAACGCGGCGCGAGTGGCCTCAACACCGGCCACACCGGTCACAGTGGTCTCATCCCTCCTCGGCGCGATCGGGGTCGATCTGGCCGCTACCGCCCTGGCGGGACGGCTCCAGGTCCAGGACACCTTGCCCCCGGAGACCCGCAAGGCCGCGTTGCGGCCCCGCGTCAAGCTCTTCATCGTCCACAACCCGGGTGATCCAGAACATCTAGTCGATCCCGTGGCAGTGGCGTACGTGTGCGTCCAGCGTCTCCGTCCAGACATTCTGATCCAGCTCGGCGTGGCGGAAGGTCACCGCCGGACTGCCGCCCGGGTGGGCGTCGAGGGAGTCCTCGCGGGCGATGAACACCGTCTCCAGTTCCTGGCGGCCCATGTTCCAGGACTCCGGGTAGAAGAAGTCGATCTCCTGCCAGTACGGGGCCGTCTGCCGGTCCTCCATGCGCGGCGCGCTCCGCAGAAGACCGATCTTCACCTCGGCCTCGTGCAGCCGGAAGCCCAGATCCTCGTACGCCTGGAGGACCGCGTCCTGGGCCGGCAGGGCGTGCACGGAGATCTCGTCGAAGTCGCCCTTGTCGAAGGCCCGGTCGACGGCCAGCTCGGTGCGCACCGCCGCCCGGCCGCCCCGGATGCGCGCACCCCGCCCGTGCGTGAGCGGCATCTCCCACGGCACCTGGAGATCGACACGGTGGGTGACGGTCTCCCCGGCGGCCACCCGGAAGCCGTCGATGTCCGCCGCGACCACCGTGTACGGGTTGTACCAGCCGGCCGAACCGTCGGCCTCGCGGTCCTCGGCCCGCACCACCAACTCCAGCCGCAGCCGCTCGATGTCGACGTCGGCTCCGCCGCCCGCGACGGTTACCGTGCAGTGCAGGGTCCCGCCCGGCCGGACCGCCGGATTCTCCACCACCGTCTCGACCCGGGGCGCGTTCACACCGAGCGCGCTCAGAAACTTACGGAACACCATGGTCCCTCCCCATCCCCGACCGGCTCCCCGCCGGTCGAAAAGACCACCACCTGGCCCGGCCACGAAATCCTCCGCGACATCCGCGAACCGCGGATGATCACCACCAACGCCCGCAGAGCCGCCCCACACCCCCGGCTCCCTGACCGAGGTCCAGCGCCGCATCACCGGCCTGCGCGAGAACAACCACGGACCGCTGTGGAAGATCCTGTGAACACTACCCGATGGAACACGCACCCTCCACGCGCACTGCCCCCGCGGGAACACGGCGTGGTCCGCGTCGGGAACGCTTGTCCACTGCAACCACCGCAGGACCGCCCCGCTCGCGGAGGTGTGCACCTTTGTGCCAGATTCCGCGCACTCCGATGTCAGCGAGGGTCTCCCCGAGCCACTCGGCAGGGTCCGCTCCGGCGCGCGGGACGGCGGCGCCGAACCGGATCAGCTTTCCTCGCAGTACCGGTGACCGTGCTCCTGCCTGCGAATTTTCTGGGCGGCCCGGTCAGAAGCGCGCGAGTTCGCAGAATCTGGCAACGGTCTGACGGGGAACCCGTCCACCAACCTGGGGTTTCGGACGTAGAACGAGTGGGTTCGGCCCAGCTGATCGATGAGCCCGGGGTAGGCGCCGGTGCTCGGGTTAGCGGCCGCCGCGCCACATGCTGACCGGAGTCAGTCGCATCCAGTACGCTCTCCCTCGAGGGCGAGCCGAACGCCCATTCCGCAGCCCACGCGCCCACGCCGCGCAGGCACCGACGGGAGAAGGTCCTGCGGGATCCGGGAATCGCAGACTGACGATCCGTTCTTCACCGGCGGGTTGCGTGGGGGCCCTGGACCGGTCAGGAGACGATCGTGACTAGGCGCAACACCGAGCAGCAGCGCGCGAGGGAACTCCAGAAGGCCGAAGGCATCGGCTACCACGACGCCCTCAGCCGGATCCGTGAGCTGGACCAGGCCCCCAAGCCCTCCACAATCACCCTTGAATCCCAACCTGCCACCGACCGCGGCGCCATGACGCAGGTTGACTGCCATGAAGACGTCGAGGAACACACGCTCCCCAGAGACACGCCGATCTACCAAACCCTTCGGTACGCGGATGAGTTGCTGGGTGCGGGTGACGAGGTCTGGAACGAATACAGCCTGACCAGCCGGTTCTCGGGGCCGGGGCTGGCGCGGAGCAAGGACCCTCGTAGGGCAGTGCTTGGTGCTGTAGCTCAGTCTCTGGTCTACCCCGACCGGCATGTGTTCGTCACCGATGGCGCCGTGACCGTTCGCTACTCCAACGGGCACAGCCAACGATTCACCCCTGTTACAGACGGCGGATTCGAGGAACACACGCTTCCCGCGGACGCGGCCGTTGAGTAAGCGCCCTTGGGCTAGTTTTCAAGATCCCCGACAGCCTCACGCGCTGAGGCATCACCTGGGCAGCTTCGCCGTCTTCTCGGGATGAGCGGCGGTGACGTAGCGCATGGCGGTCTGCTCGGTGATGCCAAACAGGCGCATCAGCCGGAGCGGGTCGGCGCTCTCGGCCGCTTCGTTGAGGATGCGGTCCTGGCGCAGGCCGCTCAGCGTCAACCCGCGGGGAAGGGCTCCGCTCAGGGTGCCGATGCTGACGGCCGGGTGGTCGGGGTCAACTGCGGTCTTCTGGCTGACCAGGAGGTGGGGACCGTCTCCGCCCTGCTGGGCGCGTCCCTGGCAACGGTGCGCTCCGAGGAACGGCACGCCACCCGTTTCGTGGAGAGCGTCATCTGCCCCCCTTCACCGACCGAAGGAAACACCACCCCATGCCCCGCGTCGAAGAACTCCTGTCCAGAGCCCTCCTGGTACGCGAGCGCACCGTCCCCCGCGACGTCGTCCCCGCCAGGAGCCCGTCAGCGGCGGCCAGGAGACCTTCCGCCACCGCCCCGGCGGGAAGAAGCGCCTGCACCGGAGCGGCCGAGGACCTGCGTGTCCTGTGTGAGGTCCTCGTGACCCACACCCCGGCCGACGCGGTCGCCGACTTCGTCACCGAACAGGTACCCGGGCCCCGCAGCGCACTGGTCCTGGCCTGTGTACTCCAGCTGAACAGCCCCGGCGCCGACGCCGAAGGAGCACGCTTCTGGTGGCAGTACGCCGCCGGGGCGGGCCAGGCCGCCGCTGCCTACTGCCTCTACCTGCACCACCTGGCCCAGGGCGAGAGGGCCACCGCAGACTGGTGGCACCGCCAGACCGACGACGCCCGGCGCGATCCCCCGCCCGGACCCGGACCACAACCATCCGACCGGGACCGCAACCCGGGCCGGCGGTGCCCGGGGCACCCGGCCGACCTCCGCTTCGGCAACGCGCCCATCGCGACCTTCCTCAGAATCCTGAGCCGCCTCTCCCGCAACACAGTCCGGCGCCGCTCACCCGCGGTCGCCAGGCTCATGGCCTACATCCCCCAGGTGGTCACCGCGGGATACCTCCGCGGGCCCGAGACCGAACTCCCCCTGCCCGGTGCCGGATTCGACCGCCGGATCAAGGAGCTGCTCACCGCGGGAGCACCCCGCCGGGACAGCCCCGGCGCACGTCCCGCACATGCCACCGCTGCCGCAGACCCCGGCCCGGAAACCCCGAGCACCCGGCCCACAGCCGACGGTACGGCACAGGCATCACCCCCGCGGACCGGGAACACGGCAACGGGCCAGACCAGCGGCGGGCCGGGCCGGCAACGCCCACCAGACCTGCACCCGGCCGCCTCCCTGCGCGAAGAGCAGCACCGCATGGCCACCGCGGACACCGCCCCGTGCGCCGGCAGATACCGGCACCACCCCGGCCCCGGCGGTCAAGGCGCAGCATGACAACCCGCCGCCCCCCTGGCCACCGGCGATGAACTGACGGCCGCCGCGGTGATCGCGAGACAGCGGCGTTCACCGCGGCGTGGGCTTGTCCTCCTGTGCGCGTTCCTGGTGGGCGCGGGCGATCAGCAGCGCGGACCGGGCGGCGGTCGGAAGCGTTCCAGAACTGTGGAGAGTGTCCTGCTCCGGGCGGATCACGTCGGCGCGCACGGCGTCGCCGCCGGCCCGTTCCAGGAGGGTGGCCTGAGTGGTCAGGAAAGCGGCGACGGCGATGTCGAGCGGATCCGAGGTCCCGGCAGCCAACTCCGCGGCGGCGGCCCTCATCTCGGCGGCCTCGCGCCGGACACGGGCGGCGATGCCCTCGGCACTGAAAACTTCGGCGTCGTCGGCCGGTCGCTCGATGCCGTGCCAGTCGACGCGCGGGGGCAGGCCCGTACCCGACCACGTCTGTGTCTCGCTCCGGTGCGTCATAGTCATCACCGTAGCGAGCCCGCCCGGTCGACGGGGCGGTCTCCTTGTCGTCTGCCACCAGCAGTCCCTCACGGTCCCAGGACAGTGCCCAGATCCCGGACGCGGTGGCCACCGCCCGGACACGGTCCCCTCTCCCGGTCTCGCTCCAGGCGGGGTGATCAGTCGTCAGTCCAGCGGACATGCACAGCTCCAGGTCGAGGGCGCGCCCCCGTACCGTCTCGCACCGTCAGGCGCGGCGGACGTGTCTGGACGAGGCGCGGGACCGATCGGCGGCTGCCCTGGGCTCGGCTCCATCACGGGGGTGCTCATCGCGACCTGCGCGATTCGACGCCTCCGAGAGGCATCATCTGGCCGCCGGCGTGATCCCGGCGGCCACTCGACCCTGCACGGCCCGCCACCTTCCTACCGCCTCCTGCCCGGCAGCGCCTCTCACACAGATCCGCAAGGGCAGGCGCGCAGGCAGAGGGAAAGCGGACTCGGATGGAGCTTCAACGGAACCAGCGAAGGCGATATGATAGCCGCATGAGTAATCACCCGATTTGCAAAGAATTCGAAATCAGCGATATTCGTCTCCTGATCTCCCGCGCCATCAAAATCTACGATACCCACGGTGACGAGCACCAAATTCTGAGCCAGCTTCAAATCGACACCATCAAGCGGCTGCGATCACTCCCCGAAGTCCCGACAGACGATGAAATCGGCGGTATCAGCGAGCGGGACGTACTCTCAATTCTGACCACCGCGGTGGAACTCATCGACAGGGAAGGGGCCGAAGATCCGGAGGAGGAGGACGCGGCGTCCCGCGTGCGCGAGTTCCTCGACGTCGACGACATCGGCGACTGACACCTGAGTGGTTGTGATCAGGGCGAAGTGCACCCGGGCCAGTACCCGTACACGCCGTCCGCCACCACCAGGGCCGGCGTGCGTCACGCGCCGAACCGGTGACTCCCGGGCATCATGCGGTCTCCAGACCCGAGCGGACACGCAGCCCTTCCCAACCACCCCGCCGTGCCTCCTCGATGAAGCGGGAAGCGCGCCCTATGCTGAGCCCAGCAGCTGAAACTGCGGGGTTCACCAGCGCCCTTGCCGAGATGCCCCGGCCCCGGCCCGGAAGCACGGCAGAAGCCCAGCGGGCCTGGCGCTCCATCCTTGCCCGGTCACCGACTCCTGGGCCGCAGTCCGCCGGAGCTGCGCCCGGAGGCGCCATGGCCACTGACTTCCGCCAGCTCAAGTGCTGCGCCCATGCTCTGGGGCTCACCTACCAGCAACTCCTCGCCCAGTACCACGCGGAGCACGGGCGCGACGCCCCCCGAGCCGGGGCCCTCGTCTGGGCCCGGCTGCGTGCGCTCGACGCCGGTCTCGCCGACTCCCAGGTGCATGCCCGTGCCTGGACCCCGCTCTTCCTGCGGCTGGACGCGCAGGTGCTGACGCGGCTCGTCGCACGGGCCGATACCGACCAGACACAGCGACGCCGCATCGCGCCCAGCCACTACATCGACGCCGCCCTGCGCACCGGTCCCCAGCACCCGGAGGAACATCTGACGTGCGCAAAGGACTTCCGCCGCCGGACACGTACCGGCAAGATCACCGTCCACCTCAGCCCGGACGCACACACCATCCTCTCCAGGCTGCGGTCCGCACAGGACGGGAGCCCGCCTCTCGTTCACGCCGCAGCCTCTGCACTCACCGACCGCCTGCTCGACAGTCTTCCCTCGCAACTGGCCGCCCCGCCGCTGCGCCGTGCCCGGTCCGGTCCCGGGAGCAACCGGTGACCGGGATACGGCTCCCGCACGCATGTCCGCCGATGGCGCGAGCGGTCCGTCCGCAGGTATCCCCTCTTCCCCAACCCCGTCGTCGCCGAGTCGCTGCCCGACCGGCTGATCAACACCAGCCACCAGGTCATCATGAACGGCCCCAGCTACCGGCCCAACAAGCGCCCGCGGGGAACTGCCACGAAGGATGACGGCGGCCATGCGGCCTCGACCTGGACGACATCAAGTGGGATCTGGGGCGCTTCGGCAAGCTCCATGTCCGCCACGGCAAGGGCGCCCGAGGTTCGGGGCCGCGCGAGCGGATGGTGCCGCTGATCAACGGTGCCGACCGGACGCTGCGGTGGTTCATCGAGGACGTGTGGGGCCAGTTCGACGACGATCACGCCCGGCCCGGCGCCCCGCTGTTCCCGAGCGAGCGGAAGAACGCCGACGGTTCCGCCCGCCGGGTCGGCGACGACGCCCTGCGAAACGGTCTCGACAACGCCGTCGAGGCTCATCTGTCTGGCTGGACGGACAAGTTGACGCCGCACGTTCTGCGGCATTTCTGCGCGTCCCAACTCTATGGAAACGGACTGGACTTGCTTGCCATCCAGGAGGTTTTGGGACATGCCTGGATCGCCACCACGATGCGGTATATCCACGTGCAGCAGACCCGGGTCGAGGACGCCTGGGTCGCAGGGATGGAACGGGCCGCGAAGCGGCTGGAAGGACTGGCCCAATGAGGTGGAACCTGCAACTGACCGCCGCGAACAGGGGTATCTGGAAGGCGTCCGAGCTCCAGCGGAGCCTGGCCGAGCACGGCCTGGTGATCTCGGCCGGGAAGATGTCCGGGCTGTGGTCCGGCCAGCCGGTCTCCCTCAAGCTGGACGATCTGGACGTCATCTGCGTGGTGCTGGGCTGCGAGATCGGCGACCTGCTGATCCCGGAACCGCAGAAGGTCACCCGCCCCGGCGAGAAGAACATCTCCCAGACCGCTGTCGGCGCCGCCGCAACGGTCCCAGCGGTGGTGCCCAAGCGTCGCGACGGCCGGTCGCTGCCGCCTGCATGAGCCGGTATCCGAAGGGCCACCGCAAGCCCGCCGACTCCTGCGACGGCTGCCTGGCCTGGGGCGACTTCAGCGGACGACTCTGCCCGACCTGCTACATGTTCGGCCGCAGCCATGCGACGGCCGTCTGCGCCGGCTGCCGACGCACCCAGCCGCTGAAGTCGGACTACTGCCGCCTGTGCTGGTGCCAGGCCCGGCTGGGCGCCGAGGCCACTGTCGACCGGCTGGCCGCGGAGGCCGATGTGAGGGCCCGCCTCAACGCGGTCCGGCACCATCAGCTGTTCTTCATGGGCATGCACCATCGCAACGGATCGGCACCCGCCCCTCGGCGACGTGGCGGACGGCGGGGCGCCCCTCGCAAGCAGCCGCCCGCGCCGGCCTGGCGGCCCAATGCCGACTGGAAACAGCTGCCGCTGTTCGGACAGGTCTCGCGCGACTACGGCCGTCTCGATCCCTCCGGGGTTGACTTGACCAGTCCCTGGCTGACCTGGGCGAAGTACCTCGCTCATCGGTTTGCCGAGGCACGGGGCTGGGGGCGCAACATCCGCTTCGCCGTGAACCGCGGCCTGGCCCTTGTTCTCACCGGGTACGTCGAGGGCGACATCATCCGGCACAGCGAGATCTTCACCCCGCTCCGGTCCCGCGACCTTCCGGTCGGCCACGTCGTCACGGTACTGGAGGAGATGGGGATCTTCGAGGACGACAGAGAACCCTCCTTCGAGGGCTGGCTCGCCGAGCGTCTGGAGGGTTTCGCACCCGGCATCCGCTCGGGGGCCGAGCGCTGGACCCGCGTCCTGCGTGACGGTGGCCCCCGCAGCCTCCCGCGGCGGGAAGGCACGGTCTGGCTCTACCTCAACCGTGTCCGGCCTGCCCTGCTGGAATGGTCGGACCGCTATGACCACCTGCGGGAAGTGACCCGCGACGACGTCCTGACCCACATCAAGACACTGCACGGCCACCAGCGACGTGACCAACTCGTGGCCCTGCGCTCGCTGTTCACCTGGGCCAAGCGGAATGGGCTGCTATTCCGCAACCCGACCAGCCGGATCAAAGTCGGACAGTACGAGTACGCCGTGCTGCAACCGCTCGTCCCCGCCCAGGTCGACCGGTCCGTCGCGGCTGCCACCACTCCGGCAACGAGGCTCGTCCTCGCCCTCGCGGCAATCCACGCCGCCCGGGTCGCCCAGATCGGCACGCTCATGCTCGACGACGTCGACCTCGGCAACCGCCGGCTGACCATCGCGGGACGCGTCCGCCCGCTCGACGACCTCCCCCTGAAACTGCTGCTGGACTGGCTGGAACACCGGCGAAGCCGGTGGCCGAACACCGCGAACCTCCACCTGCTGATCAACAACCAGACCGCCACCAAAACCAGCCGTGCCAGCAACCACTGGATCAGCGGCTCGATGCGCGGGCAGGACGCGACGCTGGAGCGGCTCCGCGTCGACCGGCAACTCGAAGGGGCCCTGACCCACGGGCCCGATCCGCTCCACCTCGCCGAGGTGTTCGGGTTCGACGAGAAGACAGCGATGCGTTACGCGGACTCCGCACGAGCCCTGCTGGAGCAGGCCGCCGAACAGCCACTTCGACGAAATCCGCTCGACCGAGAAGCACCATGATGAGAAAAAGGCCTTCGATTTTCCCTCGGTGGCCTGCTGGCATCGTCCGGTATCGTCGCCTCATGTGTTTCTACGCCGAGACACCGTACAAGCTGCACTACGCGTGCCTGCCGTGCCGCGTGTCGTTCAAGAAGCACCCCGAGCTCGAAGGCGCACATGCCTGCCCTCGCTGCAGCGGACCGCTGCTTTGCGCAGGACATGACTTCGCAGCACCCCGACGGCACGACGTGAAGGGCTGGTCGGTCGTGGCCGCAGTGTTGAATGCGGGCCTGCGCTACGAAGGCCGGGAGCCCTGCGGCTGCGTCAGGGAGCCCAAATTCCGCCCCCGCACTCGTGCTCAGTTGCGGGCACGGCGCATCGTCGCTGCCCGCACGGAAGCTCCGCTCGCGGAGGTCATCGGACGACGAGACCCGCTTTCACCCCAGTAACCGCGATGATGGCCCGGTGAAAGTAGACCCGCCCGCACACACGCCCGTCATACTCGGCATTGATGACCTCCGGCCGCTGCCCAGGGCCACGCGGATTGCCCGCACCAGCAGTGAAGGCATCCAGCTCCTGCAAGAGCATCACGACACCTTCATCGACGAACTCTGGCTCGACCACGATCTCGGCGGTGACGACACGATCTTGCCTGTGGTGTCCCTCTTGGAAGAAGCAGCCTTCAATGACCGGCCGTTCCAAATCGGAACGGTCTTCGTTCACAGCGCGAACCCCATTGGCGCTGAGACTGTGGTCCGGTCGCTCTCCCACTGGCGCTACAACGTCCGACGGGCGACGGCTTGAGCAACCCGACGTCGAGCTAAGACCCCGGAGAAGCAGCATGCGACATGCGATATCCAGGCACGCCGAAGTCGATGACGAGTACGACGTCCCGGAGTACAGCAACAGAACCGCGGACCAAGCCGATGCAGAGGCCCACCACCTCGCAGCCCACCCCCACGTTCACACCGAACCCACGGACACACGCAGCTGATGCACACGGACCGACCCACGAGTTCCCACTGAACAGGCTTCAGTTTCCGTGAACCCACGGGGCTCTTGGGGGTTGAGGAACATCCATGCCAGATCGTGCGCTAAGCCCGGATCTCCGCTGGTGGGCACCTGACGGGTCGTCGGTGCCCGCCGGGGCGTGAAGTCTTCCCATAGATAATAGGGCGATATCTGCGGCACCGCTCACGCTGAGCTGCGAATACGCCGGGCGCGGCTTGCGCGAAGCGGCCCCGTTATCTGCGGCAAGGCCGTTGGCTCCGGTTCTCGGCCCGTTGTTCCCCGACCCCCAATTCCGCCTCCACAGGGCTACGGAGGCGGGGGCAGCCAATCAGAGGGAAGGGTCATCGCCGCAGAAGGTGAAGGACCGACAGCAGCAAGAAGCCCATGGGGAGCCGGGCCCGTCGCACGGCTGAAGTTCGCCGTGCCGCCGGAGAACGTCGCACTAACGAAGTTCGCCGTGCCGCTGGAGAACGTCGCACCGAGGAAGTTCGCCGTGCCGCTGGAGAACGTCGCACTAACGAAGTTCACCGTGCCGCCGGAGAACCTCGCAAGGCTGAAGTCCACCGTGCCGCCGGAGAACGCCGCCCCTCTGAAGTTCACCGTGCCGCCGGAGAACGCCGCCGTGCTGAAGTGCACTGTGCCGCCGGAGAACGTCACCCCTCTGAAGTGCACCGTGCTGCCGGAGAACGTCGCCGCGCTGAAGTCCACCGTGCTGCCGGAGAACGCCGCACCGCTGAAGTGCACCGTGCCGCTGGAGAACGTGGCGTCACTGAAGTCGAGGTCTCCGTCGATAGTGACGCCCGTGAGGTCAAGGTCGCAGCCCTGCCAGGAGCCGTGGGTTCCCCGGGGACGCCGGTAGTGGTCGCCGATGAGGCGGAGGATGGTGTGCCGGACCTTGCGAAAGGCCAGGTAACGGTGGCGCTCCTCCTGGTGGGCGGGGTCGTCACCGGGGTCGGGGGTGAAAGGGAGCTGAAGGTACGTGCACAGGACGTCGACGCAGGTCTGACGCAGGTCCTGTGTGGGGGCGTCGTCGGCAAGGCCGGCAAGGGCGTGGACTCCGCCCAGGCGCACGGCCGGGGACTCCGAGCCGAGCTGCTCGACGGCGGCGGTGAACCGCTCGGTGTGAAGCCGGGTGGCTTCCCGGTGGGCGCCCGCCTCATCGACGCGCTGACGGCGGTAGGCCACGACCAGGGCGACCAGTGCACCGGCTCCGGCGACCACTCCGAAGGAGAGTTTCACCAGGTCGAAGAGCGTCTTCGCATCCAGCTTCGCGGTGCTGTCGATCTCCCGGAAGTCCAACAGCACCACCAGACTGTAGAAGACACCGCCCGCGACCAGCACCGCAGCGACAAACGTGACGGTCAGAGCCCGACCCACCCGCCACAGCCGTAACTCCCGGCCATTCGGGGCTGATCCTGATCTTTGGAAGGTCTCCATGGGGATGGAGACAGGACCCGAAGGTCCACGGTTGCGCCCCCGGCATCCTGGTCCGGCCGTGGCGAGATTCTTCAGCCCCTCCAGATGCCTACCCTGTTCGCGAGTCCGCTCCCAGGCGGCTTCGGCCGCCGACCCTGCCCCGGCGCGAGCCCACCACGTGGGACGACGTAGGGCCCGGCCAGATGCCGGGCCCCACTGTCTGTTCCGTACCCGCAGCTCAGCGTGAGCGGTGCCGCAGATAACGGCGCACTACCTAGGACGGTCACCATCCGTACAGGCGCACGATCTGACGCCGATGTTCCTCAACCCCCAGGTTGCGGCGGCGCTGAAGGCCGCGGTCGATGACTACGCCTGACAGCGGCCACCGGGGGATTCCTCACGTACGGCCAGTTACGGATGTAACGGTGGGTGACTGCTGTCGGCTGGACGTCAGCTGTGGGCCCGTGG